>DFZB01000056.1:0-2130 GCA_002382025.1 Patescibacteria group bacterium UBA4067
TCACATGTATCTGAACCTAGACAGCTATCTTTTGGAGATAGCCATAAATCTTCTTGCTTGATCAAACGCTACTTGACCGTTTGATATTTTTTGGTGCCTCAATTCTCGATGAGTATCGGTTTTTCTTGGCTCGTTCCGCACGGACCTTAAAAACATTCTCTTTCTTTTCTCATGTGGGGTTTCCAGAAAAAAAACCTAAAACAGCATAGCTATCGTAGTTGTCCATCAATCCTGTTCTCCTGGTAAATTTTCAATTTACCTTTTTCACTATATTTTTATTTCCCTATTCTGTCAAGGTGATTGATCCCTGCTTAGTTATTGCAATCATGTGCTCAAAATGAGCACAAATAGAATTATCTTTGGTGATATAAGAATGACCATCTTTTCCTTTTTTAATTCTATGGTCTCCAATTGAAACCATTGGCTCAATACAAAAGACCATTCCTTCTTTTAAAACCTCTCCTGAGTGTCTTTCTCCAAAATTTAAAACATCCGGCTCCTCATGAAGCTTTGCTCCTATGCCATGACCACACAATTCACGCACAACATTAAAGTTCTGCTTTACAACATATCTTTCAATTGTTTCTCCAATATCTCCAAAAGTAACTCCTGGTCTTGCTTTTTTAATTCCTCTTTTTAAAGATTTTTTAGTTACTCTAACTAATCTTTGAATTTCTAAATCAACTTCTCCAATTAAAAATGTTCTGGCCATATCAGTATGAAAACCATTTTTTAAATTGGGACATTTTTTTTCATCAATTTTATTAGAAATAAATTTATTTAAAGGAAAAAAAATACCCAAATCTAAAGATAAAACATCTCCATTAAGTGCAGTTTTATTAGGAATACCATGAACAATTTCTTCATTTATTGAAAAACAAAGACAAGATGGAAAACCATCTTGACCCTTAAAACTACATTTTCCTCCTGCTTTATTAATTAAAGATTGTGCTTTTTTTTCTAAATAATCTCCCCTTACCCCCACACAAACATCTTTTTCCAGCTCATCCATTATATCTTTCAAGATCTTTCCACCCATTTTCATTATCTGTATTTCTTCTTTGGTCTTGATTGGAATCATATTTGTTTTAAAATGTCTTCAAAAACTTTTTCTATTTCTTGTTCTCCGTTTATTGTAATTAAACGATTTGTTTCTTTGTAATAATTAATTACTGGCTCTACTTCTTCTTTAAACCATTCTAGTCTTTTTTTAACTCCTTCCACTTGATCGTCTGGTCTTTGCATTAATTCTCCGCCACACTTGTTACATTTTTCAACTTCCCCATTATCAATATGAATTTCTTTACAATCAACACAATATCTTCTTTTGCTAATTCTTTCTATTGCTTCTTCGTTTGAAATATCAATTAACATAACTTTTATGTTCTTGTTCCACTCATACCAATCTAGGGCTTCGTCTAATAAATAAGCTTCTTTAATTTTTCTAGGCGAACCATCTATAATAATTCCTTTAACATTGCCTCTATTTTTTAATTCTTCAATTTTTTGCATCCATAATTCAAAAATTACTGGCGTTAAAACTAATCCACCTTTATCAATTATGTAAGATATTTTATTTCCCGTAAAATCATTAATTTTCTTTCTTTCTCTTAACAAGTCTCCGCTACCAATATAATCAAAACCCATTTTTTCTTTCAAAAGTTCCATTTGGGTATCTTTTCCTGCTCCTGATTTTCCTAAGAAAATAACGATTAAAGGATTTTCCATGTTTTTAAGAATCATATTCTCTCATTTCTAATTGAGAGTTTATTTGTTTCATTGTTTCTAAAGCAACACTCACAATAATTAAAAGGGATGTTCCTCCAATTAAAAATGAAAATTGTTGTACTCCAGTAAAAGCTTGAATAATTGAAGGCATAACAGCAATTAATCCTAAAAATGTTGCTCCAATTACTAAAACTTTATTTAAAATTGCTTTTAAATAATCTGTTGTGTTCTGTCCTGGTCTTATGCCTGGAATAAATCCACCCATTTTTTGTAAATTAGAAGAAATGTTTTTAGGATCAAACGTAACTGCTGTGTAAAAAAATGTAAAAACAAAAACTAAAATAAAATATAAGATTCCATGAATAAGAGGGTTTTGAATAAAATTATTAATCCAATCTATGT
>DFZB01000056.1:2141-11615 GCA_002382025.1 Patescibacteria group bacterium UBA4067
GCATAAGAAACCGGAATGTTTCTTCTTCCTTCATTGATTAGAACCACACCAGCAATAACTAATAAAGCAAAGATGAAAAAAGCTGTATAGTAAAACACTTGAGTTCCTTCAAATAAATTAAACATTTGTCCCACATTAGATGGGAAGCTAGCAATAATACCAGCGAAAATTAAAAGTGACACTCCATTACCAATTCCTCTTTCAGAAATCAATTCTCCAAGCCACATTAAAACAGTTGAACCAGCTGTTATTGTTAAAACAGAAGCAATCATTAACGGCGCAGAAATTTCTCCAATAGCTCCTTGAGATTTTAAAAACATTAACATTGCAAAACCCTGTAAAGCAGCTAAGGGAATTGATGCAATTCTAGAATATTGATTAAACTTTTGTCTTCCTTGTTCTCCCTCTTCCTTGTATAATTTTTCAATTTGAGGAAAAATCAAAGTTAATAATTGGAAAATAATTGTTGCTGTAATATATGGTCCAAGGCCAAGCATAACTATTGAAACTCTATCTAAAGCTCCTCCAGTAAAAAGATTCAATAATCCAAAAGCTTCGTTTCTAGCAAAAAACTCTTTGATTGTTAAAATATCAACTCCTGGAATAGGTATATTAGCCATTATTCTAAAAACTAAAAAAACTCCAAGAACAAACAATAATTTATTTCTTAAATCTTTTGTCTTTAAAATAGCTGTTATTTTGTTAAACATACTTCTTTTTATATTATTTTCCCTTGTGCTTTTAATATTTTTTCTTTTGCTTTAAGAGAAACCTTACATCCTTTGATTGTTAATTGTTTAGTTATCTCTCCCTTGGAAAGAATTTTAACTATTGGGGTTTTACTACCAGATGCTCTACGAACAATTTTTCTCTCAATTAATATTTCTGGACTAATAGTGTCTCCAGTATTAAACTTTTTTTCTAAAATTTCTAAATTAATAATTGTGTTTTCACTTAAAACATTAAATCTATATCCTTTTAATTTAGGATATCTTTTAATCCAACCTCTAATTAAAGGCTTAAATTTAGCCCCTGCTCTTGATTTTTGTCCCTTATTTCCTTTTCCAGAATATGTTCCTTTTTTTCCTCCCCTACCAACTCTTTTCTTTCCTTGTGTTTTATTTTTTGGTTTTAATTCGTGTAACTGCATTTTATTTCTTTAATTTTTCTAATGCTTTCATTGTTGCTTTTGCATTGTTTAATTTATTGGTTGTTCTGCTTAAAATCTTTGATGAAATATCTTGAATTCCAGCTAAAGAACAAACAACTCTTACTGTTCCTCCAGCAACAAGCCCTCTTCCCTTTTTTTGTGGTTTTAATAAAATTACTGATGGTCCTAATTTAGCTTCTACTTCATAAGAAATTGTTCCATCAACAATAGGAATATCTTTCATGTTCTTTCTTGCTAATTTAGTTGCTTTTTCAACTGCTTGAGAAACATCAAGACCCTTGGCCACACCAATTCCCACCTTTCCTTTTTTATCTCCAGCAACAATAACTGCTCTAAATTTTAAATTCTTTCCACCACCAGTAACCTTGGTTACTCTTGCCAAATCTAAAAGCTTTGATTCAATATCATCTTTTTTAATTTCTTTTATTGGTCTTTGATTTCTTTCTTTTTTAAACATATTTTTTAAAATTTAATTCCTCCTTCTCTCACGCCCTCGGCTAAAGCTTTTACTCTGCCATGATATTTATATCCTCCTCTATCAAAAACAACTTTTTCAATTTTATTTTCTTTTGCTTTTTCTGCTAAATTGATTCCTACTTGTTTAGCAATCTCTTGTTTTTTTCCTTTTAATCCTTCGTCGCTAATTGAAATAATTGTTTTTTTCTGTTCATCATTTATTAGTTGAGCATAAATATGATTATTAGATCTAAAAACACAAAGCCTTGGAACACTTAAATCACCTTTAATTTTGGCTCTTATTTTTCTATGCCTCTTTATTCTTTTTTCTTGTTTTTCTAACATAATTATTAGCTATTAACCTCCAGCAGCTTTTTTACCAAGCTTTCTTTTAATTATCTCATCAATATATTTAATTCCTTTTCCTTTATATGGTTCTGGTTTTTTTACTCTCCTTATTTTTGCTGCTACTTGACCCACTAATTCTTTATCAATTCCTGAAACAGTAATAATGTTTTTCTCTACTTTAAATTCAATTCCTTCTTCAGCATCAACTTTAACGGGATGACTATAGCCAACGTCTAAAAATAAATCTTTTCCCTCAACTCTTGCTTTAAATCCAACTCCATTTATTTCTAACTTTTTTTCAAAACCCTTGGTTACACCTTCAACCATATTAGAAGTTAATGTTCTCATCAAACCCCATAAAGATCTTGTTCTTTTGTCTTCTTTTAATATGGAAAAATGAATTTGATTATCTTTTATTTCTATTTTAATTTCTGAAGGCACTTCTAAAAACAATTGTCCTTTTGGACCCTTGATATCAATTCTTCCATCGCTTTCCTTTGCCTCAACTCCTGACTCTATTATTACTGGTTTTTTTCCTATTCTTGACATATTACCAAATTTCACAAATCACTTCTCCGCCTATCTTCATCTTTCTGGCATCCTTATCTGTAATTAGCCCCTTAGAAGAAGAAATAATGGCAAAACCATGACCTGATTTAACTTTCTTAATTTCTTTTACTTGTTTATAAATTCTCTGTCCTTGTTTTGATATTAATTTAATTTTGGTTAAAACCGGCTTTCCATCATTGTATTTCAAATTAACCATAATTCTTTTTGTTGATAGTCTTCCTTTTTTTTCAATTTCTTCAATAATGCCTTGATTTTTCAAAACTTCTAAAATACTATATTTAAAATCTGAATATGGGTAAATCGCTATTTGCTTTTTTGCAACAGCATTTGCATTATTTATTGAACTAATCATATCTGCTATTGGATCCATAATATTATATATAATTACCAACTACTCTTTTTAATTCCGGGAATTTCACCACGGTTAGCCATTTCTCTAAAACAAATTCTACATAAACCAAATTTTCTAATATATCCTCTTTTTCTTCCACACCTAAAACACCTTTTCACTGTTCTGCTTGAAAATTTAGGTTTTTTTGCTGATTTAACTATTTGTGATAATTTTGGCATAATTTGACTTTAACTTTTCTTTATTGGAAAGTCAAGAAGTTTAAATAATTCTAAACCTTCCTCTTTTGATTTAGCATTTGTAACAATCGTAATCTCTAATCCTAATATGATTGGTGATTTTTCTGGTGATATTTCTGGAAAAACAATGTGTTCTTTTATTCCCAAATTCATGTTGCCATTTTTATCAATAATTTTTGCTGAAATTCCTCTAAAATCTCTTATACGTGGCATTACAATATTAATTAATTTTTCTAGAAAAGCATACATTTTCTTTCCTCTTAATGTAACTTTGGCTCCAATAACGCTTCCTTCTCTTAGCTTAAAAGATGAAATTGATTTTCTTGCTTTGGTTAAAACTGGTTTTTGTCCAGAGATTAATCCAATATTTTCAACAACATACTCATTAAATCTCTTTTGTTCGTCTTTTGTTTTTGGAGAAATAATTTTACCAAAACCAGTGTTTATTACAACCTTAACAATTTTGGGAACAGCCATTTTGTTTCCATATTGGAATTTTTCTTCCATTCCCTTAATAACATCTTTATCGTATTTTTTCTTTAACTCTGACATATTTTTTAAATTTCAGAACCACATTTTTTACAAACACGGTTTTTCTTTTCTCCTTTAATTTCATAACCAACTCTTGTTCCTTTTCCACATTTTGGACAAACTAATTTAACAACTGAAACAATGATTGGTCTAGGACTTTTAACAATCTGACCTTTTTGTCCACTTTTTTTAGGACGAACATGCTTAGTTACAATACTTACGCCTTCAACCAAAATCTTTCCTTTGTTGGGGAATGCTTTTAAAACCTTTCCTTTCTTTCCTTTATCGTCTCCGGAAATTATTAAAACTTGGTCGTTCTTTTTTATCTTCATACTAAGTCTTTTGTCATTGTTGATATTTTTTCAAAACCTCTTTCTCTTACTTCTCTTGCCACTGGACCTAAAACTCTTGTTCCTTTTGGCTCTTTGGTTGTTCCATCAAGAATAACAATGGCATTATCATCAAATTTAATATATGTTCCATTTTTTCTTTTCTTGGGTTGTTTTTGTCTAATTATTACAGCTCTTACTACTTGATGTTTTTTAATTACTTTTCTTGGTTCAGCTGATTTAACTGTTACTACAATAATATCTCCTAAAGAAGCATATCTTCTTTTTGTTCCACCCAAAACTCGAATGCATTGTGCAATCTTTGCTCCTGAATTATCAGCTACTTTTAACATTGATCTTGTCTGAATCATATTATTTGTTTATTTTTTCAATTACTTGCCATGTTTTATCTTTACTTATTGGATTGCATTCTTCAATTACTACCTTTTCTCCAATAATAAAGTCTGAACTATTTTCTACATGAGCTTTATATTTTTTATGAACCTTAAATCTTCTTTTATAAATTGGATGCTCTTTAATTCTTTCAACCTTAACCACAATGGTTTTAGCCATCTTATTGGAAACTATTACTCCTGTTAATTTTTTCTTTGGCATGTTTATTTTTTACTTATAATAGTTAAAATTCTTGCAATATCTTTTCTATTTTCTCTTATTTCTCTAACATTTTTAATTCCAGATGTAACAGCTTTAAAGCGTGCATCTTCTATCTTTTTCTTTTTTTCATTTAAAAGTATTTCTAATTCCTTTTCTGTTTTTTCTAATAATTCCTTGTTTTTCATGTTATTATTTTTTAACAAATTTTGTTTTAACTGGTAACTTATCTCCTGCTTTTTTAAAAGCATCTCTTGCATCTTTTTCTACTATTCCTTCTAATTCAAAAATAACTCTACCTGGTTTTACTGGAAAAACATAGTGATCAGGAGCTCCTTTTCCTCCTCCCATGGGAACCTCTTGTCCTTTTCTTGTAATTACTTTGTCTGGAAAAATTCTAATCCACAACTTTCCTCCTTTTTTTAAATAACGGATAATCATTCTTCTTGCTGCTTCAATTTGATTACTAGTAACCCATTTTGCTGTTGTTGCTTTTAGTCCAAAGCTACCAAAACTTACTTTTGTTCCTCTTGTTTCAACCAATCTGTTTCTTCTTCTTCCTTTCTGATGTTTTCTGTGTTTTACTTTTTTGGGTATAAACATAATAATTATTGTTCAAATATTTCTCCTTTATATATCCATACTTTAATTCCAATGGTTCCATAAGTACATCTTGCTTCAGTCAAAGCATAATCAATATCAGCCCTAATTGTTTGTCTTGGTAATCTTCCTTTTTCTAAACATTCTTTTCTTGCAATTTGAGATCCATCTAATCTTCCTGATATTTCAAATTTAACTCCCTTAATATTTCTATTAACCATTACTTTTTCAATTGCCTGTTTTATGGTTTTTCTAAAAGGGTTTCTTTTTTCAATTTTTTGAGCAACCCATTGACCAACCAATTCAGCTGATGCCCAAGGATTAGAAACTTCCTTAATTTCCATCTTTGTTCTTTTAGACAAATCTCTTAATTCTTTTAAGGTTAACTTGTTCTTCTTGAATACTTCTTTTAAAGTAATCAATCTTAATCTTTCTACTCCTTCTCCACCACGACCAATTATTAGTCCTGGTCTAGAAGAATAAATAATAATATTCATTTTGTCAGAAAATCTTTCAATTTCAATTTTTTCAACATTAAAATCTTTTAATTTTTTCTTTAAAAAATCTCTAATAATGAAATCTTCCTTAAGATTTTTCTTAGGGTCTTTTCCATAATAACCGTGAGACAACCAATCAGCAATTCCTTTTATTCTAAATATTTTAGGATGAACTTTGTGACTCATTTCTTTTTCTTTTTATTTTCTTTAATTTCGTCTAAAACCAAAGTAACATGCGATGATCTTTTCTTTAAAACATCTCCTTTTCCCTTGGCTCTAGGTAAAATTCTTTTCATTACTGGTCCCTCATCAACTGTAATTTTAGCAACAAACATATTATCAGTTTTACCATTGGCATTAGCTATTGCAGAATTTAATAATTTTAAAATTGGTAAAGATCCTTTTTTAACAGTAAATCCTAAAATAGTTTGAGCATCATCAACTTTTTTTCCTCTTATTGCATCAGCGACTAATCTTACTTTTCTTGGCGATATGTGTAAATATTTTAATTTAACTTGATGTGCCATATTATTTCTTTTCTAATTCTCTTTGCATTTTACCTCCGTGTCTTGAAAATTTGGTAGTTGGAGAAAACTCACCTAATTTATGTCCTACCATTTCTTCAGTAACCCTAACAGGTATAAAATCTTTGCCATTATGTACAGCAAAGGTGTATCCTATCATCTCCGGAGATATTGTGCAAGCTCTTGACCATGTCTTAACTGGACCATCGTCTGGTTTTACCTTGCTCATCTTTTCAATTAATCTTGGATCAACATAAGGACCCTTTTTTAAACTTCTTGACATATTATTTTCTCTTTTTCTTAATTCTTCTTTGGATTATTAATTTACTTGTCCACTTTTTCTTGTTTCTTGTTTTAACTCCTAAGGCATGTTTTCCTTGAGGTGTTTTTGGATATTTTAATCCAATTGGTTGTCTTCCTTCTCCACCTCCATGAGGATGATCACAAGGATTCATGGCTGTTCCTCTAACATGTGGTCTTTTTCCTTTTCTTCTTGATTTACCTGCTTTTTCCCAACGAATAAACCTATATTCTGGATTAGAAACGCTTCCAATTGAAGCAAAACACTCTCCTGGAATCTTTCTTATTTCCGATGAAGGCATTTTTACATTAGCATATCCTGCGTCATAACTCAAAATCGTGGCTGATGAACCTGCGGAACGAACAATTTTTCCTCCTTTTTCTGGTTCTAATTCAATATTATATATCATTGTTCCTTCTGGAATGTTTTTGATTTTTAACCTATTTCCTATTTTAGCTTCTATCTTTTTATCAGTTGTAATAACCTTATCTCCTATTTTTAATCCATGAGGACAAATAATATATCTTTTTTCATTGTCTTCATAATTAAGAAGAGCTAAAAAGGCAGTTCTATTTGGATCATATTCAATTGCAATAACCTCAGCTGAAATATCTTTTTTAGTTTGTTTAAAATCAACCAAACGAATAAGTTTTCTTGCTCCACCACCAATATGTCTTGAAGTAATTCTTCCTGAGCTTCCTCTACCACCAGTTTTTTTTACTCTTAAAAGCAATCCTTTTTCAGGTTTCTTTTTGGTTAACAATTTTAAATTTTTTATTTTCTTTTTCCTAATCATGGTATTATTTTCCAATTATTTCAATTTTTTGTCCTTGTTTTACTTTAACTATTGCTTTCTTAAAACCACTTTTAAAGCCACTAATTTTTCTTCCTTGAAATTTTCTCTTTTTAGGAATATTAATAATCATTACTCTTTCCACTTCAACTCTATACTGACTCTCGATTGCATCTTTTACTTGCTTCTTGTTACTATTTTTACTTACTTTAAAAATATAGAAATTGGATTCTCCTAATTTGGCTGATTTTTCTGTAACACAAGGACTCTTCAAGATTCCAAATAATTCTTGCTCTTTTATTTCCTTACTTTTTTCTTCTTGTTTTTTGAAAACTCTTAAAGCCATAATTATTTTTTATTAAACATTTTCTTTGATTCTTCTAAACATTCTTCTGTTATAACTATTTTTTTTGCAGTCAAAACATCAAGACAATTTAAATCTTTCATTTGTATTGTTTTAGCATTGGGAATATTTCTAAAAGAAAGAATGGTTTTTTTGTCCATATCTTTTAAAACAATAAGGCATTTATCGCTTAAAAGAGAGTTTTTCTTTAAAAATTCGCTTGCTTGTTTTGTTTTTAATGCCTCTATTTTATCAACAAAAATAATATTGTTGCTTTTTTTCTTTTCTTCTAATATTTCTAACAATGCTTTTCTTCTAATATTTTTAGGAATTGTTCTTTTAAAATTCTTTTCATTTCTTGGACCAAAAGTAACTCCACCACCAATCCATATAGGAGACCTACTAGACCCGTGTCTAGCTCTACCAGTTCCTTTTTGTTTCCATGGTTTTTTCCCTCCTCCTCTTACTTCTGACCTATCTTTGGTATGAGCAATTGATTTTCTTCTGTTAGATATTTGAGAAACTATTACTTGGTGAACAAGGTTAGAATTAAAAGAATCATTAACAGCTTTTTCTGTTTTTTTATCAGTTTTCTTTTTTATTGTTTTTGTCTTTTTCATATTCCTCTAATCTCTAATAATGTTCCTCTTCTTCCTGGAATTGATCCTTTAATGGCTATTATTTTATTCTTTTTGTCAATTTTAATTACTTCTAAGCCCTTAACAGTAACTCTATCGCTTCCCATTCTTCCAGGCATTTTTCTTCCCTTAATAACTCTTGAAGGAATACTACAACCAATAGAACCAATTGTTCTGTGTTCATGCTTAACACCATGAGAAGCTTCTTTTCCAGCAAATCCCCATCTCTTTACTCCACCTTGAAATCCTTTACCCTTTGAAATACTTGAAACTTTTACTTTATTTCCTTCTTCAAAAACACCTGCCTCTATCAAATCACCTACTTTTAAAGAGTTTTCTTCGCATTTAAATTCTTTAACGTATCTAAAGGGTGTTCTTGTTTTTTTAATCTTTCTCTCGGGTAAATTTTCAAAACCAACTTTTATTGATGAATAGCCGTCTTTTTCTTTTGTTTTAACCTGAAGCACACTACAATCTCCTGCCTTAACCAAAGTCACTGGAATAACTTTTCCTTCTTTGTCGTAAATTTGGGTCATTTCAATTTTTTTTCCTAATATGCACTTCATGATGTAAATAAAAAACTGGACACCAGCCCAGCTTAACTTAGACTAGTCGGCCTTTATTATTAATTTTTATTATTTGTATTTATTCATTACAAAATACTTTTAATTTCTGTGTCCACACCAGCTGGTAAGGTCAAAGACTTCAAAGCTTCAACTACCTTTTGATTAGGATTCATAATATCAATCAATCTTTTATGAACTCTCATTTCAAACTGTTCTCTTGAAGTTTTATGAACAAAAGTAGACCTATTAACAGTAAATTTACTTATTTCTACTGGTAAAGGAATTGGTCCCATTACTTCTACTCCAGAACGAACAGCAATTTCAATAATTTGTTGAGCGCTTTTATCAATTACTTTATGATCATAAGCACGCAACTTAATTCTTAGCTTTGGTATTACTTCTTTTTCCTTTTTAACTGATTTTTTAAGAGCAGCTGGCATTTATTTCAATTATTTAATAATTTTTGTTATAACTCCTGCACCTACTGTTTTTCCACCTTCTCTAATAGCAAAACCAAATTTCTCTTCCATGGCAGCTGGTACAATTAATTTAACAGTAACATCAACTGTGTCCCCAGGCATAACCATTTCTACTCCTGGTTTTAATA
>DFZB01000010.1:0-795 GCA_002382025.1 Patescibacteria group bacterium UBA4067
TTTTTAGGATACTATACTGAAATGCAAGTTCTAAGCTATATTTTCTCAGCTCTGGGTTCTTCATTCTTCTTGTTTTTAATATGGTTCTTGTCTCAAGGAAAAGCAATGGGATTTGGAGATGTAAAGCTAGTGTTTTTATTAGGATTGTTTTTAGGATGGCCATTAATAATTCCTGGTCTTTTTATTTCTTTCTTTTTAGGTGCTTTAATTGGATTAATTCTTATTCTTTTCAAAAAAAAGAAAATGAAATCAGAAGTTCCTTTTGGACCATTTTTAATTATTGGAACATATATGAGTTTAGCTTGGGGACAAGAAATACTTTCTTGGTACCTTTCTTTTCTGAGATAAAAAAGATATAATGTTTAAGATGAATAATATTTTGCAAAAAGGTTTAACTTTAACAGAAATGCTTATTGTTGTTTCAATAGCTGTGATTTTTTCATCTATGGTTTTTGCTAATTATGGAACAGGAAAAGATAGTATGGCTTTAGAAAGAGCTGGTCAGAAGCTAGCTCAAGACTTAAGAAGAGTTCAAGAAATGGCCATGGCTGGTTCTTTTGGTTCTGGAGTTAATGCTGTTGGTATTTATTTTGATGAAGACAATCCTAATGTTTATATTATTTTTGACGACAAAAATGCAAATTATTTGTATGATGGTTCAGGTGAAAAAAGAGAAGAGATTAGTATCGAAGCAGGGATTAAGATTTGTGATATAAAAAATAACGATACGCCTGTTTCTAATAACTATATTAGTATTTCTTTTGCTCCACCAGAACCAGTTACAAGAATAGAAAA
>DFZB01000010.1:824-1190 GCA_002382025.1 Patescibacteria group bacterium UBA4067
AAAAAAGCTTTTACTTTGATTGAAATGGTGGTTGCTGTTTTTATTATTATTATAGCTGTGGTTGGGATTATAGAAATGACATCAAAGTATGTTCAAAGAATTAAATTTGAAAAAGAATCATATGTTGCTGCTTTATTAGGACAAGAAGGGGTAGAAATTGTTAAAAATATTAGGGATACAAATTGGGTAGCTGGTAATGCATGGGACACTGGTCTTACTTCTTGTGGTTCTGGTTGTCAGGCAGATTATACTACTAGTTTATCGGCATATGATGGTTCTTATTTATACATTGAAAACACAACCAAACTATACAAATACATTGCTTCTCCTGTGGCAGGGGACATTAAAACTATTTATAATAGAAAA
>DFZB01000010.1:1267-4338 GCA_002382025.1 Patescibacteria group bacterium UBA4067
ATGTTTATGTCTGCTGTTGATGCTCAGCAATCTGTTTTACAAAACCAAGAATTATTAAACCAAGGAAGCTATGTAACAGAATATATGGATAGAGCTATTAGAATGGCTTTAAGAGATGATGGAACAGTTGGAAGTGCTGGTGAATGTACTGGTACTAGTGATAAAAATTATGGTGTTGCTTCTGGGTCTATTACTTTTTTATCTTATGATATTGTTGCTGGTGATTATAAGTGTAAAAGATTTATTTTAGATAATAATAAAATTTGGGAAAGAAAATCAATAGATACAACTGCTGCTAATCTTCAAAGTGCAGTTGAAATAACATCGTCTAAAGTAAAAATAGTATCATTTAATGTTGTTGTTGATGGAGATGTAGTTGATACTAATCAACCCAAAGTTACATTTTTAATAAGTATGGAATCAAATAGTCAAAGAAGATTAAATCCTGTTCCTAGTATGATTTTTCAAACCACTGTTTCTCAGAGAAACTTAAATATAAGCGATTAATTATGAAAAATAATAATTTAGAAAAAGGAGTAGCCATATATTTAGTTGTTATAATCGTATCAGCTTTGTCTGCTGTTTCTCTTAATATTGCTTCGATTATTATTGGTGGTTCAAAACTTGTTAGTAATTATGCTGATTCGGTTAAATCTTTTTATGCTGCTGATACAGGAATAGAGCACGCGCTTTATAATTGTTTTTATAATTCTTCAGATCTTGATTTTGATGGAAGCATAGGGGGAGATTCTAAATATTATTATAGCGTTACTATTGATGGAGATTGTAGTTCGCCGACCATAATGGCATCAAAAGGAGAATACAGGATAGACGGAACCAACCCAAGCTCATCAAGAAAAATTAGTATTAGCTATTAAAATGCAAAAACAAGAAGCTAAAAAAAGGATAGAAAAGCTTAAAGGCCTCATTGATCACTATCGTTATCTTTATCATGTTTTGGACAAGCAAGAGATTTCAGAAGCTGCACTTGATTCTTTGAAAAAAGAACTTTTTGATTTGGAAAAAGATTACCCAGAATTTATTACTCCTGATTCTCCAACCCAGAGAGTTGGAGGAAAACCNNGAACATAAGAAAATAATGATTTCTTTTGACGATGCTTTTTCAAGACAAGACATGGATAACTGGGAAAAGAGAAATTTTAAATTATTAGAAGAAAGAGAAAAAGAATCAATTGATTATTATTGCGAGCTTAAATTAGATGGTTTAGCAATCGAATTAGTATATATTGATGGTATTTTAGAAATAGGAGCAACTCGTGGTGATGGTCGGTTTGGAGAAAATGTTACACAAAACATCAAAACAATTGAATCAATTCCCTTAAGAATAAGTGAAGATAATTTTAAAAAAGTAAAAGAACAAGGATTTAAGATTGATTTTAAAGAGTTAATAGTAAGAGGGGAGGCAATAATAACTAAAAAAGAATTTGCTAAAACAAATAAAGAAAGAATAAAACAAGAAGTAGCTCCTTATTCTAATCCAAGAAATTTAGCAGCTGGTTCTATTAGACAATTAGATCCTAAGATTGCAGCTTCTAGGCGTTTAAATGCTGATATTTATGATGTTGTTTCTGATATAGGGCAAAAGACNNTTGTTCTACGAAGAATGGAAAAAAAAGAGAGATGCTCTTCCATATGAAATTGATGGAATAGTTGTTTCAATTAATAATAATGATATTTTTGATAAACTAGGAATAGTTGGTAAGTCTCCAAGAGGAGCAATTGCTTTAAAGTTTCCATTAATAGAAGCAGTAACAATTGTAGAAGACATTAAGGTTCAAGTGGGTCGTACAGGAGCTATTACGCCAGTTGCTATTTTGAAACCAGTTGAAGTCAATGGTGTTATAATCACCAGAGCTACTCTTCATAATGAAAAAGAAATTGAAAGATTAGGTTTAAAAATTGGAGACACGGTTGTTGTGGGAAGAGCAGGGGATGTTGTTCCAGAAGTAGTCAAGGTGTTTCCTGAACTAAGAACAGGAAAAGAAAAAAGATTTAAAATGCCTGAAACTTGTCCTTCTTGTAATACCAAGATTATTAAAAAGGAAAAAGATGTTATTTGGAGGTGTCCCAATTCTAATTGTTTTGCTAGAAAAAGTAAGTATTTCAATCATTTTATAGGAAGAAGTGCTTTTAATCTTGAAGGATTGGGCCCCAAGATAGTTGAAAAATTGCTTGACCAAGGTTTAGTAACAGACCCATCTGATTTATTTGATTTAAAAACAGGAGACATTGCTCCTTTAGAAAGGTTTGGAGAAAAGTCAGCTGAAAACATTATTCAATCAATTCAAAAAAGAAAAAAACTAAGCTTTCCCAGGTTTATTTATGCACTAGGCATTAGAAACATTGGAATTAAAACAGCTCTTGATTTAAGTCATTATTTTAAATCAATTGAAGAAATAAAGAGAGCTTCTTTGAATGACTTGAAAAATATAAAAGACATTGGTCCAATTGTTGCTCAATCTATTTTTGAATGGTTTAAAGAAGAAGACAACATTAAGTTTATTGATAAATTAAAAGAAAAAGGAATTGTTTATGAAACAAAGGAAAAAACAGGGAAATTAAAAGGATTAAAATTTGTAGTAACAGGAACACTAATTAGTATGAGTAGGGAAATCATTAAAGAAAAAATCGAAGCACTGGGGGGAGAAGTTTTACAAACAATCTCTAAAAATATTGACTACTTAATAGTAGGAGAAAATCCTGGTTTTAAGTATGATAAAGCAAAAGAATTGAACATTAAAATATTAAAAGAAAAAGAGTTTTTAAAAATGTTATGATGACTAATTTAAGAAAATTTGATTGGGGGCTAGTTATTGTTAGTTTTTTGATTTGTGTTTTTGGGTTAGTTTCGATTTATAGCTCCTCAGACCTTGATTTTTCTAATTTTTACAAACAATTATTTTTTGTTTTTTTGGGTCTTATCTTAATGTTTTTAATGAGTTTTTATGATAATAGAAATTTAAGAGAAAATTCACTTTTAATTGTTTTATTTTACTTATTATGCGTTGTTTTTTTAATAGGATTGTTTTTCTTTGCTCCAGAAATTAGGG
>DFZB01000071.1:0-10117 GCA_002382025.1 Patescibacteria group bacterium UBA4067
TCAACTTTTTAGGAGACCTTGTTATTACACAAGGAATCCTTGTAAAAGGAGAGCTTTTTATTGGATTTGGAAGTGTTTATATTAAATCCGGCGCCATTGTTAAAGGAAACATTAATGTTAGCATTTGCGTTTATGTTGGCAAAGAAGCCAAGATTATTGGTGAAGTAAGGGCTTTTTCTGTTGAAAACAGAGGAGAAATAGAAGGAAACATTGATGCTAATTTTTTTAAAAACTTTGGAACAAGCACGGGCAATGTAAATGCCAAAGCAGTTATTATTGGAGAATACGGAGTTCATAGAGGACCAATAGAATCTATGTGTGTCAGAATTGATAAACAAGGAAGACATTTTGAGGCATAAAGCCTCTTTTTTTATAGGGTGTTGATAAAATAGTAGATTTTTTTAAAAAACCTTGGTATAATTATAATGGTCGTTTTTAATAATTAATAATAATGCCTTTATTCTTTAACAGAGAATAAGGAAAAATTATATGGTAGATTGGACAGGTATAACCATGCTTGCCCTACAACAATCATGGGAAAACATTATTGGTTTTTTACCATTATTGTTAGGAGCAATTATTATATTCATCATTGGATGGATAATTGCTATCTGGATTGGAAAATTAGCATCTGGAATATTAGGTGCAATAAAGTTTGATAAGATATTTGAAGGAGCTGGATGGAAAGAAGCTTTTGATAAAGCAGAAATCAAAGTAACACCTTCTGATTTTATTGGAGCAATAGTTAAATGGATACTGATTATAGTATTCTTAATTGTCGCTGCTGATATTTTAGGATGGGTTGCTTTTGCTGCTTTATTAACAAAATTATTAGCTTGGATCCCTAATTTAGTTGTATCTATTGCTATATTTGTTGTAGCTGTTGTTTTAGCTGATATTTTAGGAAAAATGGTTAAAGCATCAGTTAATAAAATGGGAGTAAGTTTAACTAATTTTCTTGGATCAGCTGTAAAATGGGCAATTTATGTATTTGCTGTGTTTGCAATTCTTTTGCAATTAGGAATTGCTGCTTCAATTGTTAATACTCTAGTTATTGGTTTTGTTGCAACACTAGTCTTATCATTTGGATTAGCTTTTGGATTGGGAGGAAAAGAAGCTGCTGCAAGATTTATTGAAGAAGCAAAGAATAAACTTTCTGACAAATAATTTTATTTACAAGGAGCACGCTTTAGGGCGTGTTTTTTTGTTTGACTGTTTTTCTGTCTTCTAGTATATTTATAATATGACTTCAAAAGAATTAAGGGAAAAGTTTCTAGATTTTTTTAGAAAAAGGGGACATAAGATAGTGCCTTCTTCTTCACTTTTGCCTTCTGATAAAACAGTTTTATTCACCACTGCTGGTATGCAGCAGTTTTCTTTGTATTTGTCTGGAGAAAAAGACGTGGTTAAAGATTTTCAATCAAGACATTTAGCTTCTTGTCAAAAATGTTTTAGAACAGATGATATAGAGGAGATAGGAGATGATACTCATCATACTTTTTTTGAAATGCTTGGTAATTGGTCAATTGGTGAAGATAAAACAGGTTATTTCAAAGAAGGAGCAATTAAATATGCTTTAGATTTTTTAAAAGAAATAGGCATAGATAAAGAAAGACTACATATCACTGTTTTTAAAGGAGATGAAATTATTCCCAAAGACGAAGAAGCAATTCAATTATGGATTGATAATGGCATTCCTAAAGAAAGAATAAGAGAATACGATAAAAAAGATAATTTTTGGGGTCCGGTTGGAAATACTGGACCATGTGGACCTTGCTCGGAGTTGCATTATGATAGAGGAGAGGAGTTTGGCTGTAAGGGACCATGTGGACCTAATTGTGAAAATTGTAAAAGATTTGTAGAAATATGGAATCTTGTTTTTATGCAATATTTTAAAAATGAGAAAGGAGAATATGAATTATTATCTCAAACTAACATTGATACTGGTATTGGATTTGAAAGATTGATTTCTTTGTTACAGAAAAAGAATTCTAGTTATGAAACAGATATATTTGATGGTGTGATTAAAAAAATCGAACAAGCTTCTAATAAAAGATATGTAGATAATAAAAAAGAATTTAGAATTATTGCTGACCATTCTAGGTCAATAACTTTTCTTTTAAGTGAGGGCATTGTTCCTTCTAATGTTTCGCAAGGATATATTTTAAGACGACTAATTAGAAGATCAATAAGGTATTGTAAATTAATTAATTTAGATTTTAATGTTTTTTATTCTTTAATGGATCTAATTGTATGTAAGTACAAGGATATTTACCCCGAAATTTTAAATAATAATTACAATATTGTTAAAGAAGAAGAAGAAAAGTTTAACAAAACAATTGAACTGGGTTTACAAAAAATTGAAAAACTAATTTTTAATAAAGAAAATAGAACAATAACTGGAGAAGAAGCTTTTGATTTATATCAAAGTTATGGTTTTCCCATTGAATTAGTGGAAGAAATTGCTAATGAAAAGGATTTTATTGTTGATAAGCAAGGATTTAACAATGCGTTAAAAAAACATCAGGATATTTCTAGAGAGGGAGCAGAAAAGAAATTTGGTGGAGTGGGTAAAGATTCAGGAGAAATGGGAGTAAAATATCATACAGCAACTCATTTATTACATTCTGCGTTAAGAAAAATACTAGGAGAAAATGTTAAGCAGATGGGCTCTGATATTAATAGTGAAAGATTAAGGTTTGATTTTGCTTATAATTCTAAAATGACAAAAGAAGAAATTAAAGAAGTAGAAAATATTATAAATGAAAAGATAAAAGAAGGTTTAATTGTAAAAAAAGAAGAAATGTCTCTTGACCAAGCGGTTAAAGAAGGAGCAATAGCTTTTTTTAAAGAAAAATATGGGGATAAAGTTTTTGTTTGGACTATTTATAATCCTAAAACAGGAGAGATTTTTTCCAAAGAGGTTTGTGGAGGTCCTCATGTTGAAAACTTGAAAGATTTAGGAATGTTTGAGATAATGAAAGAAGAAAGTTCAAGTGCAGGAATTAGAAGAATAAAAGCAATATTAAAATGAAAAAAATATATGATATTATTCCGCCCAATAAAGCGGAAGAAACTCTAAAATCAAAAAAAATTGTTGGAAAAGTTAAGGCTAAATTTAAATTTCCATTTAAGTTTATTTTTATTATTTTGATTGTTGCATTTATTTGTGGATTTTTTATGGATAGTAGGGCCGAGGTTACAATTTATCCTAGAACAGAAAGCATTAGTGGAGAAGAAATCATAATAGCTAATTCAAAACAAGGTATTGTTGATTTGGAAAGCAAAGTTATTCCAGCAGCTGTTTTTTCAAGCATTGAAAATTATAGTGATAATTATGTTGCTACAGGAGTAACAGATAAAGACATTAAAGCAAAAGGAACAGTTAGGGTTTTTAATAAATTAAGCCCTGTTCGACCATTAACTTTGATTAAAGGAACAAGGTTTCTTGATAAAGATGGTGATTTGATCTATAGGGCAGTTTCTGGTTTTACAATTCCTCAAGCAAAATTAATAGATGGAAAACTTGTTGACGGATTTATTGATATTGAGGTTGAAGCTGATGAAGCAGGGGAAAAGTATAACATTAATTCGGGAACATTTTCAGTTCCTGGATTAGTTGGAACAGAATATTATTCTAATATTTGGGCACAGGTGATAAGTCCTTTGACAGGAGGTTTTAAATCAGAGGTAAGCGTAGTTTTAGCTAAAGACTTGGAAAATGCTCAAGCCCAATTTAAACAAAACTTTTTACAAAAAAACCAAGAAGATTTAAAAAATAGTATTCCTGATAATTATATAATTATTGATAAATATTTTTCTAGTGGGTTTGAAAATATTATTGTAGGAGCTAAAATAGGAGAAGAGGTGGCCTCTTTTAATGTTTCAGGAACAGTTAAAACAGAAGTAATAACTTTTAGGAAAGAAGACATAGAAATGATTTTAAATAAAGGATTGAAAGAAAAGACTTCAGAAATAAAGCAAATTGCTCCTGATAGCTTAAAATACGAATTTTTAGAAAATAATTTAAAAGAAGGTAAGATAGAAATTAAGGTTTCTTTTACAGGTAATGTTTATTGGCTTCCTGATAATAGTTTTTTGTTGCAAAGCATCTTAGGAAAAGAAATGAATTATTCTCTCTCTTTACTGGAAAATATTCCTGAAATAGAAAAAGCTGATATTAAGCTTAAGCCATTTTTTAAAACAAGTAATCCAAAAAATAAGGATAATGTTGAAATTAAACTAAATTTTAATTAATAGTAATTTTATTTTCAATATCTCTTGACCAAAACGAAAAACTCTGATAATGTTTTAATATCCTAAAATTAAACAATGAAAAAAGACGATAAAATAAAGAAGGAGGGGACAATAACAGAAAGTCTGCCAGATGGTTTTTTTAGAGTTAAAATTGATGAAGATGATTCTGAAATTTTAGCTCATTTAGCAGGAAAACTAAGGATATATAAAATTAAAATCCTTGCTGGAGATAAGGTTACTGTTGAAATGACTCCTTATGATAAAAGAAGAGGGAGGATTATTTTTAGAAAGAAATAATTATGAAAGTTAGACCTTCAGTTAAAAAAATTTGTAAGGATTGTAAAATCGTCAAAAGAGAGGGTCGTATTTACGTAATTTGCAAGAAAAACCCTAAGCATAAACAAAGACAAGGTTCATAATCAATATATTAAATTTATGGCAAGAATTGTAGGTGTAAACATACCAGATGAAAAAATAATACATATTGGTCTCACATATATTTATGGGATTGGTTTAACTACAAGTAAAAAAATATTAGAACAAACAAAAATTGATAAAAGAAAAAAAGTAAAAGATCTAACTCCTGACGATTTAAATGCTTTAAAACAAGTTATTGAAAAAAATTACAGAGTAGAAGGGGAACTTAAAAGAGACATAATGACTAACGTTAAAAGATTAAAAGATATTTCTTCTTGGAGAGGATCTAGACATTCTAAGGGTTTACCAGTAAGAGGACAAACAACAAGAATTAATAGTAGAACAGTGAGGGGTAATGTAAGAAAAACAGTTGGTTCAGGAAGAAAAGCTCCACCTTCACCTAAATAATAATTACTATGGGGAAAAAACACGTTATTGCAAAAACTGAAGAAGAGATGATTAAAGAGGGCGAAGCAGTTGAAAAAGCCATGGGTAAAGATGTAAAAGTTTCAAAAACTTCTGGTAAAGAAGGTAGATTTTATATCTTTAGTTCATACAATAACACAATTATTACTTTAACTGATGATAATGGTAATGCTTTAGCATCTCGTTCTGCTGGTAGAATTGGATTTAAAGGAACAAAGAAGTCAACTCCTTTTGCTGCTTCTAAAACAGCTGAAGCAGTTGGACAAATTGCTGAAAAAATGGGAGTTAAAAAAGTTCATGTAGTTGTTAAGGGTATTGGATCTGGAAGAGATTCAGCCATAAGATCAATTGCTGGTCAGGGATTTGAAGTAATTTCAATTAAAGATGTTACTCCCGTGCCACATAATGGATGTAGACCTAAAAAACCAAGAAGATTATAATAGTATTATGGAAACAAAAAACTGTAAAATTTGTAGAAGGTTGGGAGAAAAGCTTTTCTTAAAAGGAGAAAGATGCATGTCAGCCAAATGTGCAATGATTAAAAGAGCTTTTCCACCAGGACAAAAGGCCAAAAAAAGAAGAGGGTCTCTTTCTGAATATGGAAAAGAATTAAGAGAAAAACAGAAAATGAAAAGATGGTACAATTTAAACGAATCACAGATGAAAAAATATGTTAATGAAGTAGCAGAAAAAAGAACTAAAATTGAAAATGTTGCTGATGCCTTAGTACAAAAAATTGAAAGTAGGATTGATAATATGATTTTTCGTTTAGGTTGGGCTAAATCAAGAGCCCAAGCATCTAAATTAGTATCGCACGGTCATTTTATGGTTAACGGAAGGAAAGTTGATATTCCCTCATATGAAATTAAGATTGGAGATGTTATTTCAATAAGACCAAGTTCAACAAAAAAACAACCATTAAAAGATTTAGATTCTTTGATGAAAAACTATAAGTTGCCATCATGGATTAATTTTGATAAAGATAAAGGAGAGGGTAAATTTATTAAAAAACCTATTGCAACTGATGTTCAGTTGCCAGTAGAAATTGCTACTCTTTTTGAGCATTATTCAAGATAATAATATTATATAACTATGATTTCATTACCAACATCAATTAAAAGTAAAAAATTAAAGGATAACTGTGAAGTTTTTGAAATAGAATCTTTATATCCAGGTTATGGTGTAACCATCGGTAATGCCCTAAGAAGGGTTCTTTTGTCTTCTTTAAACGGTGCTGCCGTGACAGAAGTTAAAATTAAAGATGCTCCCCATGAATTTTCAACTTTATCAGGACTAAAAGAAGATATTTTGCATATTTTAATGAACTTAAAACAATTAAGATTTAAGATTTTTAGCGATGAGCCACAAGTCGCGACCTTAAAGGCTAAGGGAGAAAAAGAAGTTAAGGGAAGTGATTTTAAATTATCTTCTGAATTAAAGCTAGCTAATCCTGATTTATATATTGCTCAAATAACAGATAAAAGCTTTGAATTAGAAATTGAAATTAAAATAGAAAAAGGAGTTGGTTATGTTTTTCAAGAAGAAAATGACGAAAAAAAAGGAATAGGTGTAATTGGATTAGATGCTTCATTCACGCCAATTGTTAAGGCTAATTATGTTGTTGAAAATATGAGAGTAGGACAAAGAACTGATTTCGAAAAGATTTCATTGGAAATTGAAACTGATGGAACTATTTCTCCATCAGAAGCTCTTAAGGAATCAATGGGTATTTTAATTTCTCATTTTAATTTTTTAGATAGCGAGCTTAAGGTTGAAAAAATAAAAGAAGAAGATGAGCCAAAGAAAAAAACAACTAAAAAAACAACAAAGAAAAAATAATCATGAACAAGCAGAAAAAAGGAAGAAAACTTAATAGAAAAAGAGATCAAAGAAAAGCCTTATTAAAAACAATGGCCACTTCTTTGATTTTAAAAGGTAAAATCAAAACAACTGAAGCAAAAGCAAAAGAAATTTCTCCTTTTATTGAAAAAAAAATTACTAAAGCTAAAAAAGAAGGAGTAGCCACTTTAAGATATTTAAGAACATATTTTTCTGAAAAAACAGCTAAAAAATTAATGCAAGAAATTGCTCCTAAATACAAAGAAAGGGATGGAGGATATACTAGAATTGTTAGATTGGGACAAAGAAAATCAGATAGTGCAAAAATGGCAATAATTGAATTATTATAATTTTATGGAAAAAATAGAAACAAAAAAAGAATATAATATTGATGCAAAAGGAAAAGTTTTGGGAAGATTAGCATCAGAAATAGCAGTGATACTACAAGGTAAAAATAGAGTTGACTATATGCCAAACAAAGATTTTGAGCATTTTGTAATAATTAAAAATATTAAAAAAATAAAAGTTACTGGTAGAAAAATGGAAGACAAAACCTATTTTAGTCATTCAGGATATTTGGGTGGAGACAAACACACTCCAATGAAAGTAATTTTTGAAAAAAAACCAGGAGAAATTTTAATTAAAGCTGTTTCAGGAATGCTTCCTAAGAATAGATTAAGAGCAAAAAGAATAAAAAGAATAAAATTTGAGTAAAATATGGTAAAGGAAAAAGAAGAAAAAATTAAAAAGAAAGCTCCTGTTAAAAAGAAAGTAATTAAAGAAAAAGAAGAAATTGTTGAAGAAAAGATAGTTGAAAAAGATAGTTCTCAATACTTTGAAGGAGTAGGAAGAAGAAAAACTTCAGTGGCTAGAGTTAGATTATATAGCAAAAAAAATGGTTTAGTTTTTGTTAATGGAAAAAAAATAGAGGATTATTTTTCAACAGAAACACTACAAAAAACAGTCATTTCTCCTTTAGATAAAATGAAATCACTAGATAAGTTTGAAATCAAGGTATTAGTTAGGGGAGGAGGAATTAATTCTCAGGCAGAAGCAATAAGACACGGAATATCAAGAGCTTTAGTTGTTTTCAATGAAGAGTACAAGAAAAGACTAAGAAAAGCAGGATTGTTAACAAGAGACTCGAGAATGAAAGAAAGAAAGAAGTTTGGATTAAAGAGAGCTAGAAGAGCACCTCAATGGAGTAAAAGATAAAAAAAGAGAGCAAGGCTCTCTCTTTTTTATAGATTATAGAGTTGATGTATATATTTTATTTTCACTTAAAAGGTAAAGTATTTTTTCACTAAACCATAGCTTTTCTACTGGTAATTGAGACACTTGAAAAACATTAATATTGCTTCTGTTGTCAATTTCACTTACAAAAACATTATTATTCATGATATAAAAGAAATAATCACTATTAAACCATGTTAAGTTTTTTATCTTTGAAGAAAATCTTGAAAGAAAAATTAAAGATCCTGCTTTTTTAAAAAAGGGACTTTCAAAATCTCTTAAAAGAAAAAGCCATAATTCTGAACCGGTACTGAATATTATTTTATCAGGCAGAACATCATAACTTAATTCAGTTGTTCTTAAAAACAAATCAAATTCTTTTTTGTAATCATTAAAGATATACAACGAATTGTTATCGTAAGCAAATATTTTTCCTGAAATAATATATAAATTATAATTTTTTATTGTAATTTCTTTTTCCGAGAGTGTGTTTTCTTTATTATTAGACATTTTTACAAGCAAATTATTTTCAATAAAATAAAAATCATTATTTTTAAAAGTAAAAATATCAATATTTTTTTTAACAATAGTTGATTTTTTATTAGATAAAGAATATATGGCTATGTCTTTTTCTTTTTTATATACAATGCTTTGCTCGCCTAAATAAAAGATATCACTTGTTTCTAAAAACTCTAATCTATTAAGAATATTTGGTTTTATTATTTCAAGATAATAATAATTATATTTATCTTGATTGTTTTTACCTTTAATCAATATTATTTTAAGATCAGGAAAAAATTCAATTTTTTCGATATTTTTAAAGTATTTTTTAGAGTTAATTGAATCAAGAATAACATTATTTTTAAATATAATTTCTTGATTATTATTTAAATAAATAATGTTTTCTTTATTTTCCGATAAAAAGAAATCAATAATATTTTCATTTTTTAATTCAAAATCAATATTTTTTTTAAATAAATATACGTTTTCTGCTTTGGCCACTTTTTGTTCTTCCACAGTCAGTGTTTTTTCCCAGGTATAATAATCTGTTTTTTCAGCTTTAACACTATATTCTCCTGGTATTAATTTTTGAATCAATATGTCCCTTGAAAATGTATTAGTTTTTCCCTTATAATCATTATCAACAAAAACGTTAACATCTGGAATTAAAGATCGAATACTAATGCCACCAACCCTAACAAGTTGTTTTTTTTTAAAGTCAAAACCATAGCCCTGAGCATCAATTATTAATATTGTAGCAATTACAAAAAAGGCTGTTAGTAAAACAAAAAAAGCTATTTTTTTAATTAAAAATTTATTCATTTGAATTTATTATTATATAAATTTGAATAAAAAGCAATATATTGACACATTGTTATTTAATTTTATTAAAAATGAGAAATATTTGTTAATTTTTAACACTTGCCAATTTGTATTTTATTAGTTAGAATGACATATATGAAAATTGGAATTGATTTAGGAACTAAAAATTCACTTGTTTTTATACCACACAAAGGAGTTGTTTTGAATGAACCATCAGTGGTTGCTGTTTCTTTAACAGAAAATAGAGTTTTAGCAGTTGGAAAAGAAGCCAAAGAAATGATTGGTAGAACCCCAGATAGTATCAAAGTTTATAGACCATTAAAAGATGGAGTTATTGCTGATTACAGAACAACACAAGCAATGTTAAAGCATTTTATTGATAAAATTAATACAGGAATTAATAGATTTTTTAAGCCCGAACTTTTAATAGGTGTTCCAGCTGGCATAACTTCAACTGAAAAAAGAGCTGTAATTGAATCAGGAATGCTTGCTGGTGCAAAAGAGGTTTTTTTAGCCAAAGAGCCTGTTTTATCAGCCATTGGAGCTGGCATTCCCATTAATTCTTCTTCAGGAAACTTAATTATTGATATTGGAGGCGGAACAAGTGAGGTAGCGGTAATTT
>DFZB01000071.1:10237-12537 GCA_002382025.1 Patescibacteria group bacterium UBA4067
AAATCACATCTAACGAAATTTGTATAGCAATTGAAGACCCTTTAAAAGAAATCATTCAATGCGTTAAAAATGTTTTAAGAGAAACTCCGCCAGAATTATCAGCTGACATAATGGACAAAGGAATGGTTGTTGCTGGGGGAGGAGCTTGTTTAAGAAACATTGCTTCATTGATTTCAATTTCAACTGGAGTTCCTTGTTTTATAGCTGATGATCCCTTGAGTTGTGTTGCTAAGGGAACAGGGGTTGTTTTAGACAATCTTGATATTTACAAAAAAAGTGTTATGTCTAAAAAATAATTATGGAAGAAGAAAAACTAATAATTTTTGGTAAAAAGAAAATTCAAGGAGAGATTTCTGTTTTTGGAGCAAAAAATGCTGCTTTTCCAGTTCTTATTTCTACTCTATTAACAGATAAAGATTGTATTATTGATAATCTTCCTTTAATAGAAGATGTTTTTCGATTATTAGAAATATTTGAAAGCATGAAAGTTAATGTTGAGTGGATTGGAAAAAGAAAAATAAAAATTAACGCTAAAAATTTAGATCCTTCAAAAATTGATTACGATATTATTTTAAAATTTAGAGGAGCAGTTTTATTATTAGGTGCTTTATTAGCAAGGTTTGGAAAAGCGGTTTTACCTCAACCAGGTGGATGTATAATTGGAGTAAGACCAATTGATACTCATTTAGATGCTTTTTCTCAAATAGGAGTTAAAATTGAAGAAAAAAGAGGAAAGTTTAAATTAACTGCCCCAGAAAAAATAAAAGATAATGTTATTGTTTTAGATGAGTTAAGTGTAACCACTACATCTAATATTATGCTTTATGCAAGTAAGCTTAATGAAGAAATAACAATAAAGGTTGCTGATGGAGATTATCCTAATCAAGAATTAGCCAAAGTTTTAAAAAAAATGGGAGTAAAAATATCAGGCATTGGACAGCACACAATAAAAATCAAAGGTAATAAGAACTTAAAAGGGTTTAATCATTTTATAATGTATGACCCAATTGAAGCAGGAACTTTTATAATACTAGCATTAGCTACTCAAGGTGATGTTTTGATTAAAAATATAGAATATCCATTTTTAGAGTTTCCATTAAAAAAATTAGAAGATTGCGGAGCTAAGTTTGAAATTAAAAATAGGAATAAAAATAAGGTTGATGTTCATGTTTATCCTTCAAAAAATATTAAGATAAAAAAAATTCAAAGTTTGCCATATCCTGGTTTTCCTTCTGATTTATTGTCTGTGTTAGGAGTATTGGCAACACAAACCAAAGGCGTTACTTTAATTCACGACCCCTTATACGAAGGAAGATTAAAGTATTTAGATGGATTGACTAAAATGGGGGCTGATGTTTTCTTTTCAGATCCACACAGAGCAACTATTAATGGAATTACAAAACTTTATGGCGCTGATTTGGGTACATTTGATTTAAGGGGGGGAGCAGCATTGATTATTGCTGGACTTGTTGCAGAGGGAAAAACAACAATTAGAAATGTATATCAGATAGATAGGGGATATGAAAAAATAGAAGAGAGATTAATTAAATTAGGAGCAGACATTAAAAGAGTAAAAAAATGAACATTATTGGACACCAAAAACAAAAAGAAATTTTATTAAAAATTATTGAAAATAAAAACATTCCTCATGCTCTTCTTTTTTCTGGTCCGGAAAAAATAGGGAAAAAAAAGATTGCCATTGATTTTAGTGAAAAATTATTGGGAGACAACAATACAGATTTTTTTATTTTATCTCCAGAAGATAACATTATTTCCATAAAAGAGATAAGATCCTTACAAGAAAAGCTTTCTTTAAAACCATATAATCATAGTTTTAAAATAGCAATAATTGATGATATTCATTTAATGAAAAAAGATGCTCAAAATGCTCTTTTAAAAACACTTGAAGAGCCAAAAGGAAATACCGTGCTAATTTTAATAACTCCTTACCCTTCAATGCTTTTGAAAACGATTTTTTCAAGAATCCAAGAATTAAAATTTTCTCTAGTGGGAAAAGAAGAAATAGAAAAGCATTTAATTGAATTGGGATCTGATAAAGAAAAATCAAGAGAAATAGCTTTAATATCATCTGGACAAATTGGAAAAGCAATTGATTATTTTAATAATCCTGAAAAGATAAAAACTTTCAATCAAGCAATCAAGGATATTTCTATGATGAATAAAATGAGTTATTTTCAAAGATTTAATTATGCCAAAAAAATATCTGAACTAGAAAACATAGATGAAATAATGGATATTTGGCAGAGGTATTTTAGAAGAGAGATGATTTTAATGGTAAA
>DFZB01000009.1:0-8995 GCA_002382025.1 Patescibacteria group bacterium UBA4067
ATCCAAAAGATTATTTTAAATATGTTGGTAAAACTGCTCTCGAAGTAGAAAAGGAAATAATTAAAGAGTATGATTTAAATATTCAATTAGGAGAGCTTGAAAGAGAAAAAGAAGAACTATTATTACAATGGTTTAAAGATGATGATGATTTAGAGTTAATGCCTTATGCTAAAGAAGCTGTTGAGTTTTTTTCTAATCACCCTTCTTTATTAATCGGTCTTTGTACTAGCGGTTCCAATAACGAATCTATTTATAAATTAAAAAGAAATAATTTGGATAATAAGTTTGATGTAATAGTTACTAAAGACGATGTCTTAAAAGGAAAACCAGCTCCAGATATTTATTTAGAAGCAATAAAAAGATTGGGTGTAAAAGATATAGAATGTTTAGCAATTGAAGATACAGAGCATGGTTTAGAATCAGCAAAAAGAGCTGGATCATTTTGTTTTGTTGTTCCTCAAGAATTTTCAATGGGTCAGGATTTTTCTAAAGCAGATAAGGTTTTAGAATCTTTAAAAGATTTAATTCTTTTTTTTAAATCCTAATTTAGCAAGAGTGGGAGCCAGAGAATAAATAATGTTTGATTTCTTTCCTCTTGCAAGGGTTTTTTTATTTACAATAGCTTGCTTAAATTCTTCGAGGTTGTTTGCGTCACATTCAGTATAACCATCTCCAACTGCTTGAGCACAATGAGCATCTGAGCCTCCAGTTATTGCTAAATTATGCTTTATGGCAAAGTCATATGCTTTTTTGTCTGGTTCATTAAAGAGTCTCCTTGCATTCAATGCTTCGATTCCATTAATCAAATCAATGTATTTAGAAAGATCATCTTTAAAACTTAATCTTCCATGAAAAGGATGGGGAACAATTACTAGACCTCCTTGTTTTTTAATTTCTTCCATTAAAAATCGAGCTTCTTTGTTTCTTCCTTCAATTTTTTCTTTTAAGAATAAACCAATAATTTCTCCTTGTTTTGAGTTAATTTCATCTCCTAGAATAATGGGGAAGTTTAGTTCTTGAGATATTCTAATTGCTTCTGCCCAAGCTTCAGTTGAATTGTGGTCAGTAATAGCAATAGCATTCATTCCTTTTTTTTGAGCAACAAGGACAATATCTTTAATTTCAGACATACCATCTTTTGAATAATTTGTATGTATGTGAGTGTCTACTTTCATACAATTAATATACCTTTTTATTTGGGTTTGGTAAAGGAATTTTGATTTAAATAGGTGTTCGTCAATATTTTTTATGATTTTAGCCCCTCTTTTTGTTTCAGTATTTTTATTAATTTTTTGAATCCAGTTATATTACCAGGGTATTTTAGAAAATTTTTGATTGCTGTTTGTCCATCAACCCATTTATATTCTGTATGTTCTTTGGAGATATTAATGTGTGATTCTGGAGAAATTTTTGCTCCAAAAACCCTTTCTAAATAATTTATATTATTTTCAAGAAATTCAAATGTATAATTTATATCTATTAGGTCCACGATATCGACAACCCCAATCTCTTCGTAGATTTCTCTTAAAACAGCTTCTTGATATGTTTCACCTTCTTCGACCCCACCAGTTATTGGTTGCCAAAATCCACCTTTTTGAGCGCTCCTTTTTAGAATTAAAAAGTATATTCGATTATCTTTTTTTTTATATATTATAACTTCTACTTGATTCGGGGTTCTCATTTTATAAAATTTTATTTAAAATTAATTTTAGTTCTCTTTCAAAATCATCATGGGAGTCAGGACAATGTATTAAAGTGTCATATTTATTATATCGGGTTTCAATATAATAATGCTGTAATAATTTCTTCTGGCCATATTTATTTCTATAATGTTGAAGCCTTTTTGAATTATAATTCTTGCTTTCTCTCAATGAATTCGTTAATACGTGTTTTAGGCACACACATTTGGCGGATTTAGTTATTTATCTTTAAAGCTTTATTGGGCGTTAATCCGTTAAGCGCACAATGTTCTGTATTGTTGTATTCTTCGTTCCATTCTTTCATTTTGCTTTTTAATTCTATCACGGTTTTAAATTTAAATCTATCATAGAAATGTTCTTGATCTGTTCTGTGAGACCTTTCTACTTTTCCATTCTGAGCAGGCTTACCTGGATCAATCAAATAATGAATGATATTTTTATTTCTACATACAATATCAAATTCATGTATTCGTGGATTAAGAGGATTTGCTGATTTATTGTATCCAATGTATCTATTGGTAAAACATGTTCCGTTATCTGTTTTAATTGCCAGTATTTTAAATGGAGCAATTTCCGTTATTCTATTTAAGAATTTAATGGCACAATCATTTCCCATTCCATCATATACTTCTAAATATCTCCACCTTGATGCGCAATCAATTGCAGTGAATTGATAGTATTTAAGCCCATTAATCAAATCTGGTACATATTTAATGTCTATTTCTACTAATTCTCCTTTCGTCAAAGGAACTTTAATGTATTTGTATTTTATCTTTCTTACTCTGTATTTCCTAGTCAATCCCTCTGTTTTAATTATCTTTCCGATAGTTCTTTCTTTGACGGGAATACTTTCTTTTTCTAATTTCCATTTTAGCTTCTTAGAACAAACACGCGTTTCTTTTCTTAGCTCTATTATTCTTTCTTTGATTCTAATGGGTGTTTCATTGGGGTAGGTTCTTGGCCTGGTTGATTTAGGGATTAACCCTTGCTCTCCACATTCTCTGTAAAGAGAAACCCAACGCTCCAAAGTTCTTTTTCCCTGAGGAAAAAGAATGGCTACGTCCTTTAATTTAATCTCTTTGTTTACAATGGGCAGAACCCATCTTAAACGCTCTTCTAGAGCATCTTTTGGTAGTTTTGTACACATATGTATTGAGCGTTCCATATTTCTTGAAAAACCGCCATATGTGTGTGCACATTACCTACGATTATTGACGTTTTTATTTTAATATTTTATTATAATAATGCCAACATACAACAAATTGAATAAAATCAAATAATTTGGTATGCTTAAATTATGAAAAAAAGAGTATTTATTGCCATTAATTTACCTGACAACATTAAGAATAAACTAGAAGAAATTCAAAGAAAAACTGAAAATTCTTTTTCATATTTTAGTGGTTTTTGTCCTATAACTTGGACCAGAAAGAATAGTTTGCATATTACATTATTATTTTTAGGAAACATTGAAGCCGAAGATCTTTTCTATATTTTTGATAAACTAGAAGCAATTTCAAAAAACACTGAACCTTTTGAAATTAATCTAAATTCAATTACTTATTCACCAATTAATAATCCAAGAATGGTTTGGGTTGGTGGAGAAAAAACCAATGAATTAAAAAATTTACAAGAAGCAATGGAAAAAGAATTATTTAATCGCGGAAGTAAAGAATTTAATCTTCATATTACATTAGGTAGAATAAAACAATGGCAATTTAAAAACATTGAAGGAGAAAATATTCCAGAACTAGAGCAAATTGATTTAAGGTTTAAAGTTAATTCAATAGAAGTAATGGAAAGTGAATTAAAAAGGGGAGGAGCTGCTTATACTACCCTTAAATCATTTTCTTTTGATTTATGAAAAGAGTATATTTTATTGGTATAGGAGGAATTGGTGTCTCAGCCCTAGCTAGGTTTTATTTATCTAATGGTTGGCAGGTTTTAGGTTCGGATGTTTGCGAGTCTGATATTACTAAAGATTTAATAAAAAATGGAGCAAATATTTTTATTGGAAAACAAAAAAAAGAAAATATTAAAAATTACGATTTAATTATTTATAGTCCAGCCATAAAAGATGATAATTCTGAATTAAAAGAAGCAAAAGAAAAAGAAATTAAATTAATGAGTTATCCTCAAGCACTAGGAGAGCTAACTAAAGAGTATTTTACTATTGCTATTTCTGGAACTCACGGGAAAAGCACAACTACAGCCATGTTAGCTTTAATTTTAATTAAAGCTGGTTTTGATCCAACAGTAATAATTGGTACAAAGCTTAAAGAATTTAATAATTCTAATTTTAGAAGTGGCAATTCAAAATATTTATTAATTGAAGCCTGTGAGCATGAAGCATCTTTTCTAAATTATTGGCCCCAGATTATTGTAATTACTAATATAGAAGAAGATCATTTAGATTTTTATTCTAATTTAGATAATATAAAAAAAGCTTTTAATGAATTCGTTTCTCATTTAGATAAAGACGGAGTTTTAATTAAAAGAAAAGACGTTAACATAGAAAAAAAAGCAGTAGATTTTTCTTTAAAAGACATAGAAGTCGAAGCTTTAAGAAAGATTATGAGGGTTCCTGGGGACCATAATATTCTTAATGCTTTAGCAGCCCTAAAAGTAGCTAGAATATTAGAAATAGAAGATAACGTATCCTTTAGCGCTTTATCAGAATATTTTGGTTCCTGGAGAAGATTTGAAATTACTAAATTACCAAAATTTATTCTTATTGATGATTATGCTCATCACCCAACAGAAATAGAAGCAACACTTAGGGCAGTAAAAGAAAAATATCTCGATAAAAAGATATTTTGTGTTTTTCAGCCCCACCAATATCAAAGAACAAAGCTTCTTTTTAATAATTTTGTTTCTGTGTTTAATAAAGCAATAAAAGAAAAATGGATTGATAATTTAATTTTTCTTCAAGTTTACGATGTTTTAGGAAGAGAAACAGAGGATAAAACATTTGATTCAAAAAAATTAGCTTTAAATATTAATAATTCAAAATATATTAACAAACAAGAATTATTTAATCAAATTCAAGGGGCTGAGGTTTTGATTATGATGGGAGCAGGGGATATTTATGATTTGAGTGAAGAATTAAAAAAATCTTGTAAGTCTTGTTAGTATTAATTTGCATTATTATACGTATTTAATGTATAATAAAATATCAATAATATTTTTTTAAAAATATAATCATGAATGATAAAAAACATAGCGATAAATATTCTGTTGAAGAATTTGTAAAGAAATTTGGTTTTGATAATTGTGTTCTTGAATTATTAAATTTCATTGAAAAGGACAATAAAACAATAAAAGATATTATTATTAATAAATACTTAGAAAAACCTATTTCTGAAGTACAAGAAGAGGAGCTATTTAATTATTTTATAAATAACAGTGTTTTTAGTGCAGCCACAGCTGCTAATCCTGCAACATCAGTAGTTACTGAATTTTTATATACTAAACCAAAACAAATTTCTTTTATTGATAATTATTTTTTAAAATCTCAAGGGGGCGATGCAATTTATTCAAGGTTTAAGCACGTAGAAAAAAATATTCATCAATTAATAGAAGAACGCTCTAAAAAAGGAAAAATTTTAATAGGAAATTTTGGTGGTGGACCGAGTAGAGACATATCTAATATTTTTTCAAAACATTATTATGATAATAATAATATATTAGCTATTAATATAGATAAAGATAAAACAGCAATTAAAAGAGGACAAAGAATAGCAAAAATATTAAATGTTGAAGACAAGATAAAGTTTTTAGAAACAAGTTTCATGAGGTATAAACCAAAAGAAAAATTTGATATTATTATTTTAGTAGGCGTGCTTTGTGGTTTACCTTCAGAGTCATGTGTAATGGTTTTGAAAAAGATTTACAAATGCTTAAAGGAAAATGGTTGTGTTATTGCAAGCAATGCGACACCTAAAATGCTAGAGAAAGATCCATTTACATATTTTATTATGGATAAGATAACAAACTGGAAATTAGTTTTTAAAAAAGAAGAAACACTTAAAGAGATTTTTAAAAAATCAGGATTTAATTGGGAAAGAAGTTTTACTGATGATTATGGTTTTCATTGTATGGGGATAGGTAAAAAAAACAAGTCTTTTTTTAATATGTTTTAATTTTTATGGATTTTTATACTTTAATTAGTTTGATCAATGGTATAGTCGCAATTTTTTTCGGTTTATTTGTTTTTTCAAAAAATCCTAAAAAAGCAACCAATATAACTTTTTTTTTAATGAGTATCGGAGTTGCTATCTGGAGCTTGTCTTATGCAGTATGGCTCTCAATAGGTAATTCTTTAGATGCTCTTTTTTGGTCAAGAATACTTAATTTGGGGGCCACCCTTATTCCAATTTTTTATCTTCATTGGATATTAACTATTTTAAATACAGTAAAAGAAAAAATAATTGTATTATTTTTTGGTTATTCTTTAACAGCAATATGTGTTTTTTATAGTTTTTCTCCGCTTTATATTAAATCAGTAGATCAGGTTTTATCTTTCTCTTTTTGGCCTCAAGCAGGTTTTCTTTATATATTATTTTTAATTTTTGGATATTTTGGTTTAGTTTTATATGGATTAAATCAACTTTTTAAAGCTAGAAAAAACATAGATGACAAAGAAAAAAAACATCAAATTAATTATATTATTCTTGGTTCAATTTTTGGTTTTGGTGGAGGTGCTACAAATTTTCCCCTAATGTTTGGTTTAGAAATTTTTCCACCAATAGGCCAAGCTTTTGTTGTCTTGTATATTGTTGTATTTGCCCTTGCTACGCTAAAATATCATTTATTTGAAATAAGAATATTTTTAACAGAAATTTTAGTAGGGACAATAGCTGTTTGTTTACTTTTTTTACCTTTTTCAATGCCAACAGGAGAATTAAAAATCTTAACTACCTTTATATTAATTTTATTTTTAATATTCGGTTATTATCTTATAAAAGCAACTCGTGAAGAAACAGTAAGAAAAGAAGAATTAGAAAAAATAAGTAAATTAAAATCAGAATTTATTTCTATTGTTTCTCATCAACTAAGAACACCTTTGGCAGCGATAAGGGGACATGCTTCAATGATAAAACACGGTGATTACGGAGAATTAAATAAAGATGCTATGGGTGCAGTTAATTATATATATGATTCTAGTGTAAGAATGATCGAATTAGTAAATAGCTTATTAAATATTTCAAGAATTGAAAGAGGAGAGGTTGAACTTAAATATTCTTATTTTTCTGTAGAAGATTTAATCAAAGAGTGCATTGAAGATGTTAAAATTTCAGCTAAAGAAAAAAAATTATATCTTAAGTTTATTAAACCTAAATCAGCTCTTTTACAATTTCATGGTGATAGAGATAAAATCAAGAATGCTATAAATAATTTGATTAATAATGCTATTTTATATACAATTAAAGGAGGTATTGTAATTAAGATTATTGAAGAAAACAAGATGATTAAAATAGAAATTAAAGATACTGGCGTTGGCATTGAAAAAGAAGAAATAAACAAGATATTTAAGAGTTTTTCTCGAGGAAAAAGTGGAACAGAATTGTTCACCCAGGGAACAGGTCTTGGTCTTTATGTGGCTAAAAATTTTATAGAAATGCATAAAGGAGTCCTATCTGTTTTTTCAGAAGGAAAAGACAGAGGAAGTGTTTTTATTATAAAGCTTCCCCTTAATAATAATAATTTAAAAATATGAAAAAAATACTTATCATCGAAGATGAAAAGGTCTTATCAGAAATGTATAAATTTAAATTTTCCAAAGAGGGATATGAGGTTATTAATGCAGTGGATGTTGANNGGAGAATCTCCAGTAATTGTATTGTCAAATTTTGACGACAATGAAACAAAAAGCTTGGCTTTTTCTTTAGGGGCTAAGGATTATATTATAAAATCAAATTTTGATCCTCACGAAGTTTTAGAGAAAATTGATTCTTATTTGAAAAAATAATTGGCAAAATTATAAAAATGTGATTTAATTATATATATGATTGATACACCACTTTCAATTTATGTTTTATTACCCAGTAGTATTTTTATATTATTAGTCTCTTTGTTTTTGTTTTTTTCGAAAAAAAGCAAACCCTATCTAATATTTTTGATTATTGGTCTATTTCAATTTTTATGGATTTTTGGAACATATATTATGTGGAAAATTTATGGTTTTGGATTTGAGGTTAGTCCCACAAACGAAAAATTATTTTCATTATCTGTTTTTTTAATTCCCGTTTTTCTTTATCATTTTTCTGTTGAATTTTGTAAAGTTTATAATCAAAGAATTTTACTTTTTATTGCTTATTTAATTTCTTTTGTTCTCGTGTTTGTTGTTGATTCAAATCAAGTAATTAAAAGTTTATTTTTTTATGAATGGAAAAGTGGAGCAGACATAGTTTATCATTCTTTTGTTTTCTTTTTGTTTTCTGTTCTTGCGTTAACTTTTTATAATTTTTTAATAAATATTATAAACAAGAGAAAAGAAGGAGAAAGAAAAGATATTTTTCTAATTTTACTTTTAGGTTTTGGTATTTTTGGATTAATTTTTATTGAATATTTGCCATTACAAGGAATTAATATTTATCCTTTGTTTTATTTGAGTGTTCCTATATATGCCCTTATTATGGCTTATATCTTAATTGAAAAAAACCCTTTAGCTTTAATCATTACTACTGATATTTTGGTAACAATTGCAATTGCTTTTCCAGCTGCTTTTGTTGTTTTTCAAGAAATTGAAATGGGAATAACTGAACGCTCAATTATTTTTATTCTTATTTCAGTAGCATCGTTTATGTTGTTGAGATACACGCTGAAACTTAAGAACATAAATAGAGAATTTGAAGAAAGATTAATTACAAGAACAGGGGAATTAGAAAAAAAAGCAGTCGAATTAATTAGTACCAAGCTTCAGTTAGAAAAAGCTAATAAAATACTCGAAACAAAAATTAAAGAAAGAACATTAGAATTACAAGAATTAAATCAAAGCTTAGAGGAACAAGTTAAAGAAAGAACCATTGAATTGAGAAATAAAACAGAAGCATTGGAAGAAAAAATACTAGAATTGCAAAAATTTAGCGAATTTTTTATTAACAGAGAAAACAAAATGGTTGAGCTAAAGAATAAGGTCAAAAAACTAGAGAAAAAATGAGAACAAAAGATTGGCTATTTATTGTTTTATTGATTTCTATATTAACAGCTTTCTTCAATTTAGAAGAAAGTATTTTTGCTAAAGAAGACAATGTTTTTTTTGTTTCTTTTGACAACGATTTTTTATTAAGACCCTT
>DFZB01000009.1:9038-9979 GCA_002382025.1 Patescibacteria group bacterium UBA4067
TATAATTTAGATGATAAAATTATTATTTCCGAAAGAGCTGTTAATACGTTTGGTAGTGCTGGTAATTTAAAAAAAGGAGAGGTTTTTTCTGTTAAAGATCTACTAAAAATGGTTCTTATTGAATCAAGCAATGATGCAGCTGAAGCATTAGCTGAAAAAATAGGAAGAANNGCGACATAAAGAAACTTATTGTTTACATAATTGAAAAACATTCCTTAATTAATGATATCCTTTCTATTAGTGAATTAGATATGTATCATAATAATATTTTTCATCATAAAATAGAAACAACGAATATTCTATTGAAAGAAGATAATAGTTATATCTGGGGTAAAACTGGATACACAGTAGGTGCAGGAGGGTGCCTTGTTTTAGTAATGGAAAGGCCCTTTTCAAATGATAAAAATAGTTATATCATAAACATAATCATTAATTCTGAAGATAGGTTTAGGGATGCAAGAATTATGGAGCAGTGGATCAAAGAATCATTTTATTGGTAAAACATGTCAATATTTACATTTAACGTAATTAAAATATTATCTTTAGCTGTTTTTTCTTCTATTATCTCAATTATTATTGCTAAATTTTTAATTGATTTTTTGCATAAAATAAAGTTTTGGAAAAAAAGCGCTAGAAGCATTGCTATTGACGGAAAAAAAGCTGATGTCTTTTTTTCAATGCACAAAGAAAAAGAAACAACTGTTCCAAGAGGCGGAGGGATTATTATTTGGTCAAGCATGCTTATTATTATACTGTTAATAGTTGTTCTTAATTATTTTTTTGATATTTGGTGGCTAGAAAGATTAAATTTCTTATCAAGAGAGCAAACATGGATTCCTATTTTTGCATTAATTTCAGCATCAATTATTGGATTAATTGATGATATTCTAGTTGTTTATGGTAAAGGCAAGTACATTGGAGGAGGATTAAAATTTAAAACT
>DFZB01000020.1:0-1004 GCA_002382025.1 Patescibacteria group bacterium UBA4067
TTTAAAGACAGAAAAGAATTTAAAGTTAATTAATGAAAATTGGAGGACTTCAAAAAGTTACTTTAGTTGATTATCCTGGAAAAATAGCTTGTACTGTGTTTCTATCAGGGTGTAATTTTAAGTGCCCTTTTTGTTATTCAAAAGAACTAGTTTTGTTAGAAGAAATTAAAAATCAGCCGGAGATAAAAAAAGAAAAACTATTTTCTTTTTTAAAGCAAAGAAAAGGAATGATTGATGCCTGCGTTATTTGTGGAGGAGAGCCAACAATTAATAATGATTTGAAAGATTTTATTAAAGAAATAAAAGAGCTTGGATTTTTAGTTAAAATCGATACTAATGGATACTTACCAGAAAAATTAAAAGAATTAATTGATGAAAAATTAATTGATTATATTGCCATGGATATTAAATCTTGTTTTAAAGATTATTCTAAGGCAACAGGAGTTGATGTTGATATTTCTAAAATAAAGAAAAGCATTGAATTGATTAAAAATTCAGGAATTAATTATGAATTTAGAACAACAATTGTTCCAGGAATTCACACTAAAGAAAATATTATTGAAATGGCTAATGATCTTGGTAAAGCAAAGAAATATTTTCTTCAAACATTTCATAATAAAAAAGAAACAATTAATCCTGATTTTAATAAATTAAAACCCTTTCCCGAAGAAGAATTAAAAGAAGTTATTAAAGAAATTAATTCTTTGTTTGATGTTTGTAAAATAAGATAACATGCTTCCTTTATACGATGAAAATAAAAGAAAAGGTTTTCCATTTATAACTATTATTTTAGTTGTTTTTAATATTTATTTTTTCTTTGTTTCCTTTTCTAATCCAGATTTTTATTTTGACAACTATGCTTTTTCTTTTAAAAATCTTTTTGATGGAAATCTTTTTACAATTTTTAGTTCAATGTTTTTACATGGCAACATTATACATCTTTTAGGCAATATGTTGTTTTTGTGGGTTTTTGGTAGAAATATTGAAATAAAGATTGGTAGCCT
>DFZB01000020.1:1017-10701 GCA_002382025.1 Patescibacteria group bacterium UBA4067
CCGAGAAATAAAATAAAGACAATTGTGCCAATTGTTGTCTTTTTAACAACAGCGTCTATCCCTGCTTTTGTTTTTATAATTATTTGGTTTTTAATTCAATTACTATCAATAGGTTCAGCTGATATGATAGCTTATTCTTCCCATATTGGAGGATTTATTGCGGGAGCAATATTGATTAAAAAGTTTAATAAAAAATAATGGAGATTGATAATTTATTTTTATTTTGTTTAATGTTTATGGGAGGCATTTTTATTGCCTCTTTTTTTAATCTTTGGTTTTTACCATTTTTATTTTTAATTTTTGGGTTAATATTATTTGCTGTTTGGCCAAGATTAATTCTAGGTTTTTGTTTTATTGTTTTGGGATTATCATCTTTTTATTTTCATTTTTATTATTCTGATTTAAAACAAAATAATCTTATTTTCGACACAGATGTTTCTTTTGTTGGTATTATTTGTAAAGATCCTCAAATGGATTATGACAAGCAAAAAATGGTTATTTGTTTTGATGATAATAAAATTATTGTGTCAACTAATGTTTTTCCCGAATATGATTATGGCGATAAATTGCAAATTAAAGGTAAAATTAAAAAACCGGAAATGATAGAAGATTTTGATTACGAAGGATATTTATTAAAAGATGGTATTATTGCTTACATGTCTTTTCCTCAAATTAAATTAATAGAAAAAAATCAAGGAAACTTATTTATGAGTTTAATTTTATCATTTAAAAAAAGAATGAGACAAGAAATTGAAAAACAGTTGACGCTAGACAAGGAAGCAATATTAGAAGCAACAATATTAGGAGATACAATGAAGATGAGCAATGACTTAAAACAAAAACTTAGTTTAAGTGGATTAAGTCATGCTATTGCTATTTCTGGTGCTCATATTGTTCTTTTTGCAGGAATAATTATCGAGCTGTTGTTTTTAATTGGTTTTTGGCGTAGAGAAGCTCTTATTATATCTATATTTTTTATCTTTTTTTATGTTATATTCGTTGGTGCTCCTGCTTCTGCTTTAAGATCTGGTTTTATGATTGGATTAATATATTTTTCTCAAATATTAGGAAGAAATACATCTAATTTAAGAATATTATTTTTAGCTGGTTTAATTATTCTTTTAATTAATCCTTTGTTATTGAAATATGATTTAGGATTTCAGTTATCTTTTCTTGCTACACTGGGGATAATTATAATGGGTCCTATTTTTAATTATTGGCTCAGGGGAATAAACATTAAATGGGCAAGAGAAGTTTTATCAATGACAATTTCAGCTCAAATTTTTGTTCTTCCAATATTAGTTATAAATTTTGGATATTTTTCTTTAATTTCTTTGATTTCCAATATTCTAGTTTTTGCTGTTTTGCCATTTATCATGATTTTAGGAATATTGTTTCCTTTGATTGGTTTATTCTCATTTGTTTTATCTTGGTTATTAGCAATGATTTTATCATTTTTCCTTTCTTATTTAATTTTAATAATAGATTGTTCTGCCAAAGTGCCCTTTGCTAAATTAGAAATACCGGTTTTATTGTTTTTTATATTATACATTCCAATGATTTTGTTTATTTTATTTCAAAAAAGAAAAAGAGACTTGGAAATTTTTATTTAAAATGATATAATTTACACATGAGTAAAAAATCATGGATTATATCAATCAATATGGGTTATGGCCATCAAAGAACTGCTTATGCTTTAAGGGATTTGGCCACAAGAAAAAAAATCATTAATGCTAATGATTATAAAGATATTCCTGAAAAAGACAGAATTATTTGGGAAAGCTCAAGAAAGTTTTACGAATTTATTTCTAGGTTTAAAAAAGCACTAATAATAGGAAACTTTGTATTTTCATTGTTTGATAAAACTCAAAAAATCAATGATTTTTATCCCAAGAAAGATGAATCAGCTTGTGGTTTTAATCACAGGGGTATTTATTCTCTTTTTAAAAAGGGCTGGGGTAAAGATTTAATAAAAAGGCTTTCTTCTAAAGACAAAAAACCATTTGTTTCAACTTTTTTTACACCAGCTTTTATGGCAGAAGAATTAAAGTATTCAGGAAAGATTTATTGTGTTGTTTGTGACGCAGACATTGCCAGAAGTTGGGCGCCATTAAAACCAAAAAAGAGTAGTATAAAATATTTTGCTCCCAATAAAAGAACAGTTGATAGATTAAGATTGTACGGAGTTAAAAAAGAAAATATCTTTTTAACTGGTTATCCTTTGCCAATGGAAAACATTGGAAAAAAGAAAGAAATTTTAAAAGAAGATCTAAAGAAAAGAATTATTAATTTAGATCCTTTGGGAAACTATAAAAAACATTATGGGGGATTGCTTCATGAAAAATTAGGAGAACTTCCTGATAAATCAGACCATCCTTTAACCATTATGTTCCCTGTGGGTGGAGCAGGAACACAAAAAGAAACAGGCATAGAATTTTTAAAACAATTAAGAAACAATGTGGTTAATAAAGAAATAAAGATAATATTAGTTGCTGGAGTTAAGGAAAACATTAAAGAATATTTTGAAAAAGAAATCGAAAAGTTAAAAATAAGTAAATTTGTTAAAGAAACAAAATTAGTGGATATTATTTACGAAAAAGATTTTGGAAAATATTACGATGCTTTTAATAAAGCTTTAAGAAAAACAGATATTTTGTGGACCAAGCCAAGTGAACTATCTTTTTATTCAGCCCTGGGCTTGCCAATTATTATTGCTCCAACTGTTGGTTCGCAAGAAGATTTTAATAGGGCATGGCTTTTAAGAAATGGATTTGGTATAGAACAAGAAAACATTAACTCTGTTAAAGAATGGTTTTTTGATTTATTGAGAGATGGACAATTAGCTGAAATTGCCATGGAGGGCTTTGTTGAGGGAGAACAAATGGGGACATTAAAAATTAAAGAAATAATTGAAAAATGATTTGGTTAATTGTCGCAATCCTTGCTTATCTTTTTTTTGCCCTAGCTTCTTTGGGAGATAAAATAGTTTTAAAAAAAACACCAAAGCCAAAACTTTATGCTTTTTATGTTAGTTTTTTAAGTTTTTTGGTTTTATTGGCTCTTCCTTTTGTTGATCTTAATTATCCAATCAAAGATGTATTTTTTTGGGCTTTTCTTGATGCTATTGTTTATGTTTGGGGTCTTTATATTATTTTTTGTGCTCTTGAAAGATATGAAGTTTCAAGGGTGATACCGACAACTGGCGCAGTCCAACCAATTTTTATATTTTTAATAGCTTTAATTGTTTGGCCTAGTGCTTCATTAGTTTTAGATCAAGCAAGTTTGATTGCTTTCTTTTTACTTTTGCTGGGAGGAATAATGATTAGTGCTGAAAAAAACTATGTTGTTACTAGAGACAGTGTTGGTCTTTCATTTTTTGCAGCCTTTCTTTTTTCTTTAGATTTTATTTTTCAAAAATTTGTTTTTCTAAAAACAGATTTAATTTCAGGATTTATTTTAATAAGATTATTTGTAGTGTTTGTTTCTTTGTTTTTTCTTTTTGACAAAGAAGTTAGAAGCGGTATTTTGAAAAAAGAAGGAAAAGGAGAAACTGGTATTATTTTTCTTCTAGCTCAAGCTTCAGGAGGGTTGGCTACTGTTTTTCAAAGCTGGGCTATTGTTTTAGTTCCTGTTGGATATTTAGCAATAGTTAATGCTTTAAGAGGAGTGCAATATGTTTTTCTTTTTATTCTAACAACATTATTTTCTTTTTATTTACCAAGATATTTAAAAGAAAAAGCATCTAAAAAAATATTAATTCAGAAAATAATTGCGGTTATAATAATTATTATTGGTTTGTTTATCTTAATTAAATATGGCAACTACATGTCTATTGATTTTTGATTTTTTTAGTGTAATATATACTTAATGAAACCAATAATTAAAAACACGTTACTCTTAATGCTTTTGTTTTTTTTATTAGTTTTTGCCTATTTTTTTATTGGTTTTTCTAGCCCTAAAGAAGATGTTTCCTGGGGAATCAATTATTCTGTTAAGCAAGTTGATTTTTTGGAGCTTGACCCCAACCAAGCATATTTAGCTCTTTTAGATGATTTAAAAGTAAGAAATATTAAAATTTCAGTTCATTGGGATTTAATTGAAAAACAAAGCAATAGTTTTGATTTTTCTGATTTGGATTGGCAAATACAAGAAGCTGAAAAAAGAGGAGTAGATATTGTTTTAGCAATTGGAATGAAAACTCCTCGCTGGCCAGAATGTCATGTGCCAAATTGGGCAATGAACATGAATAAAAAAGATCAACAAGATAGAATATTAAGAATGTTATCAGTGGTTGTTAATAGATACAAGGATTCAAGTTCTTTAATTGCCTGGCAAGTAGAAAATGAAGTATTTCTTAATTTTGGAGCATGTCCTTGGTCAGATGCGAGTTTTTTAAAAAAAGAAGTAGAATTTGTTAAAAAAATAGACAACAAACCAATAATAATTACTGAGAGTGGAGAGCTTTCTTTGTGGTTAAGGTCTGGATTAATAGGTGATATTATAGGAGTAACAACTTATAGAAAGGTTTGGCAAGAGCAATTTAAATATTATTTATCTTATCATTTTCCACCAATATTTTATGAAAGAAGGGCTAATTTATTAAGTCTTTTTGGGAAAAAAGTAATTGGTACTGAACTTCAAGCAGAACCTTGGTGCAAGCAATCAATAATTAATGCTTCAATTGATGAACAAATGACAACAATGAGTTTGAATGATTTTAGGGAAAATATTAGTTTTGCAAGAAAAACAGGAATAGATACTTTTTATTTCTGGGGAGCTGAATGGTGGTATTGGATGAAAGAAAAGCAAAATCATCCTGAATATTGGGAAGAAGCAAGATATTTATTTCAATAATATGCTAAGCATAATTATTCCAACATTAAATGAAGAAAAGAATTTATCAGTGATTCTTTCTTGTATAAATAAAGAAAAAATTAAAGATTTAGAAATCATAATAGCTGACGCAGGATCAAAGGATAAAACCATTGAAATTGCTAAGAGCTTTAATTGTGTAGTAACAGGTGGAGGATTGCCTGCCAAAGGAAGAAACAAAGGAGCAAAGATTGCCAAAGGAGACACATTTTTATTCTTAGATGCGGACTTGAAATTATCTAAAAATTTTGTTAAAAAATCTTTAAAGTGTTTTTTAAAAGAAAAATTATCAATAGCTTCTTTTCCCATTTATCCTCAAAAAAATAATATTTATTTAAACCCTTTTACTTTAAATTTATTATATAATTATCCTCAAAGGTTACTAGAAAGAATTTTTCCTTTAGGAGCAATGGGTATAATGGTTAAAAAAGATGTTTTTGAAAAAGTAGGAGGATTTGATGAGACAATAAAATTATCAGAAGATCATTGTTTTGTTCAGGATTGTTCCAAGATTGGAAAGTTTGGAACGCTTGAGTGTTCAAATATATACATGCCAATAAGAAGATTTGAAAGAGATGGATATTTTAGAACAGGAATAAAATATCTTTTATGCACATTACACATGATTTTTATTGGCCCTGTTAGGTCGGACATATTAAAATATACTTTTGATTACGAAGATAATAAAAAGAAATAATATGACCATGTATCAATTACCAGAATTTAATCCAGAAAAATTACAAAAACCAGAAATTAAAAAAATGCTTAAAGAGGGAAGAAAGGCAAATTTTTCTATTCTAATATTTTTTATCTTAGGAGTAATAGTAGGATTATTTTTTACTTTTTACCTATATTCTGATTTAAGACAAGAAATATTAAAAGCAGGTGTTTCTTTAAGTAATGAGCAAAAAGTAATAGAATATCATGAATATATTCCACAAACAACAGAAGAAGAAAGGGTTATTAATGTAGTTAAAGAAGCAACCCCTGCTGTTGTCAGTATTGTTATAACCAAGGAAGTTACGGTTTATTCTGATTACGGATTGTTTTTTAGAATTCCCCAAGGAACAGAAAAAAGACAAGTAGGAGCAGGTAGTGGATTTATTGTTTCTTCTGATGGAATGATTTTAACCAACAAGCATGTTGTTGAAGATGAAAAAGCAGAATACACAATAATAACTAATGACGATAAAGAATATCCAGTTAAAATTTTAGCCAGAGACCCAGTTCAAGATATAGCAATTTTAAAAATTGAAAGTAATGTTAATACATTTCCTACGCTAAGATTAGGCAAAGTATCAAGCATTCAGATTGGACAAACAGCTATTGCTATTGGTAATGCTTTGGGACAATTTCAAAACACTGTTTCAGTAGGAGTCATTTCTGGTCTAGGCAGAACAGTTACTGCTTCAAGTGGCACAACCACAGAAAGATTGGAAGACATTATTCAAACAGATGCTGCTATTAACCCAGGTAATTCTGGTGGACCATTATTAAACTTAATGGGAGAGGTTATTGGTATAAATACTGCGGTAGCTGCTTCGGGTGAAAACATTGGGTTTGCAATTCCTATTGATAAAGCAATCAGGGGTATCGAACAAATTAAAAGCACGGGAAAGATCTCTTATCCTTTTTTAGGTATAAGATATGTTTTGATTGATGAAAGCGTTGCAAAAAGATTAGAGTTACCCGTTTCTTATGGAGTTCTAATTACTAAAGGAGAAACCATAAATGAAAAAGCTATTACTCCTGATTCACCAGCCCAAAAAGCAGGACTACAAGAAAACGATATTATTCTTGAAATGAACGGACAATTAATTAATAAGAATAATTCTTTAGCAAGTTTAATATCAAAACATAATCCAGGAGATACGGTTTCTTTAAAAATATTAAGAAATGGAACAGAATTATTAAAGAATGTTGTTTTGGGAGAATGGAAATAATATGAGCGTAGAATTAGAAGAAATCAAATCAAGACTTAATATAGTTGATGTAATTTCAAGTTATATCAAGCTAGAAAAAGCTGGAGTAAATTACAGAGCCAGGTGTCCTTTTCATGAGGAAAAATCTCCTTCTTTTTTTGTTTCTCCTTCTCGACAGATTTGGCATTGTTTTGGAGGATGCAACGAAGGTGGAGACATTTTTAAATTTGTAATGAAAATCGAAGGCATTGAATTTTATGATGCATTAAAATTATTAGCAGATAAGGCTGGAGTTGAATTAAAGCAAAACAAAGAATGGAAAGAAACAAAAACTCAGAGACAAAAACTTTTAGATATAAGCGAAAAAGCTTGTTTATTCTTTGAATATCAATTAGAAAAAAGTAAAAAAGGAATAGAGGCAAAAGAATATTTATTAAGCAGGGGATTAAAACAAGAAACCATTAAAAAATGGAGAATAGGGTATGCTCCTGATACTTGGCAGGGTTTAAGTGATTTTTTAATTAGCAGAGGATTTGACAGAGAAGACATAATTAAATCTGGTTTAGCGATTCAAAAAGAAAAAATGTTTGATCGATTTAGATCAAGAATAATTTTTCCCATCACTGGATTTAATGCAGAAATAATTGCTTTTACTGGTAGAATATTTAATAAAGAAGATAAAGAAGAAGCAAAATATTTAAATAGTCCAGCTACTATTCTTTATGATAAAAGTAAAGCTCTTTATGGAATTGATAAAGCAAAGCTAGAAATAAGGAAAAAAGATGTTTGCGTTTTAGTAGAGGGAAACATTGATTGTATAATGTCTCATCAGTCAGGAGTTGAAAATTGTATTGCTGTTTCTGGAACAGCTTTAACTAATTTACATTTAGGGATTATTAAAAGATATTCAAAGAAATTAATATTAGCTTTTGACATGGATTCAGCTGGAAACAAAGCAACTGAAAAAGCAATAGAAATATCTGAAAAAGACTATTTTGAAATTAAGGTTATTCCTAGAAGTAAAGACAAGGATCCAGCTGATATTATTCTAAAAGAAGGGGAAGATGCTTGGAAAAAACTAATAGAAGAATCAAAGCCGGTTTCAGAGTTTTTCTTTGATCTAGCCATAGGAAATAAAGATGTTAAATTAATTGAAGACAAAAAAAAGATATTAAAAGAATTTTTGCCACACGTTAAAAGAATGGAAAATACAGTTGAACAGTCGCATTGGATTCAAAAAGTATCTGATACATTAAAAATTAAAGAAGAAGATATTAGAGAAGAAATTAAAAAGATTAATATTAAGAAAGAAGCACTCAAAGAAAAAGAATGTATTATTGATAAAAAAACAAGACGACAAATGATTGAAGAAAAAATATTAGCCCTTGTTTTAAGAAAAAAAGACAGGATTGATTTATTGGGTGATTTTTCTTTTTTTTCTTCTCCTATTAAGGAAATACTAGAAAAGGTTAAGGAAAACAAAGAAATTACTTTTGATGATTTAAAAATAGAATTTAAAGATAATATTAATTTTTTAAACTACATTTTTCTTAAATCAGAAGTAATTGAAGAGTTGGAAGAGGAGGAAGAGTTAAAAATGTGTATTTTTGAAATAGAAAATTTAATAACTAAAGAAAAATTGCAAAATCTCCACTTAGAAATAAGGGAGTTGGAAAAACAAGGAGATTCTGCTAGAGTAAAGGTGCTATTAGAAGAATTTAAGAATTTAATAAAATATGAAGAAAAAAACAAAGAAGAAGCCTGTTTTGAAGAAAAAGAAACAGGTGAAAACAAAGAAGAAGGTATTAAAGAAGAAACCAGTAAAGAAAATAGCCAAGAAGAAGGTATTAAAGAAGAAACCAGTAAAGAAGATTAAATTAAAGAAAAAGAAGAAAAAAGCGATTTCGGTTATAACAGAAGAAAAATTAGATGGTTTAATTAAAAAGGCTAAAACCAGAGGCTTTGTTACTTTTTCTGAAATTTTGTCATATTTTCCAAACATAGAAGACAATGTATTAGAAGTGGACAAAATGTTTTCTGTTCTAGAAAAAGAAGGAATCGAAGTAAAAGATTCAAAAGGTTATTTAGACTTTGACGATAAGGTTTTAAAGAAAAAGAAAAGTTTTGCTTTGAATAAAGTTGACTCTGTCCAGTCTTACTTAAAAGAAATAGGAAAGATTTCTCCCATTACTGCTAGAGAAGAAAAAGAGTTAGCTAGAAAGATTGAGTTAGGAGACGAAGAAGCAAAAAGAAATCTGGCAGAAGCTAATCTTAGACTTGTAGTTTCAATTGCTAAAAAATATATTGGCAGATCCCCTAATTTAACTTTGTTAGATTTAATTCAAGAGGGAAACCTTGGTCTTTTTAGAGCTGTAGAAAAATTTGATTGGAGAAAAGGATATAAGTTTTCTACTTATGCTACTTGGTGGATTAGACAAACAATTACCAGAGCCTTGGCTGATCAAGCTAGAACAATTAGAATTCCAGTTCACATGATTGAAACCTTAACTAAATACACTCAGGCAAAAAGAAGATTATTACAAGATTTAGACAGAGAACCATTAGATGAAGAGATTGCTTCTGAAATGGGGCTAGAGGTTGTAAAGATAAGACATTTAGAAAGAATTGCTCAAAAAGCAGTTTCATTAGAAACCCCAATAGGAGAAGATGATAAAGATAGTGTTTTAGGAGAGTTTATTAAAGATGAAAAAATTGAATCACCAGCAGTTCAAGCAGGAAGAACTCTATTAAGAGAGCACTTAGAAGAGATATTTAAAGATTTAACCGATAGAGAAAAAAGAATTATTTCCATGAGATTTGGTTTAGACGATGGAGTAATGCACACATTAGAAGAAGTGGGACAAGAATTTAATGTAACCAGAGAAAGAAT
>DFZB01000068.1 GCA_002382025.1 Patescibacteria group bacterium UBA4067
TATTTGTTTTGAAACTTGATAACAGCAGCTTTTGTAGCAGGTCCAAAGTATGTGGTCTCATTTCCAGGAGAACCAGCACCTGTGATAGCTACTTGAGTGTTGCCGTCAGCGTTTAATAGAATCTGTAAATATTTTACATCGTTTCCAGTAGAAGTCTGCATTAGGTTTGTAGTAAATTGAAAACCAGCTGGAATACCAGTGATTGTTCCTGTTCCAGTTGTTGGAGTAGTACTAGATCCACCTAGTAGACCTTGAATCAAGGCTACTAACTGTTCGTTAGTACATTCGCTTGGATTTTGTAAATCACAAGCAGCAATAACTGGAGTTACTGCAACTACTAAAGCAAATAGAATACCGGATACGATACCTAATTTTTTTGTACTCATTTTATAAATTGAATTCGATTACTTCTTTAAATATTTGAGAGATTTAACGGTAAGGTGTTTATTAAAAATCTTGTTTTAAAGAAATAATCTTTTTTTTGCTTTAATTTAATAATTTTTATTTATGGCTGCCTGTCGACCAAACTTAGTCGACTGCCCTTAATGTCTTGTCACTCTTCTCTAGTAATAACCAGAGAAGAATGACGAGGGGGCAATCGCTTGGGTTCAGGAAACCTCTTTCAACAATCCTTGTCATCTCTTTAGACTCAACCTCAAAATTAAATAATTAATTCTGAAGTTGAGCCTGATTCACAAGAATTGCGTCTAATTATTTGGTTGTATTTCTAAAATCTTTTCTAGAGCTTCTGAGTATTTTTCTTGTTCAATTAATTCTTTTGCTTTTAAAAATAATTCTAATTGTTCTTCATTTAAATTTTCTTGATTTTGTTCAAATTCTTTAATCTCATTTTCAACATAAAATTTATAGAGATCCTGATAATCCTTATCTGTGTCCATTATAGCAGCATTTGTCTTTTTTTCAATAGCTGTGATCTGAGTAATTATTTTCTCTGCCATTGCTGCTTTTTGAGATTCTGGAATTTTAGATAATTCTTTAGTAGCTTTATTTACAGCTTGTTTGGTTTCTTTAATACCTGCTGCTAACTTATATCCTTGATTTTCGCTTTGTTCTGTTATTCTGTCAAGTTCAACTAATCGAGATTGGACTTTTTCTAATTGAACAGCTGATTTATCTTGTTCAAAAGCATATTTTATTGTTTCCCCTGCTTTTTTAAGACCATATAGTCTTTCTCCTGGCAAAGCATTTTGAGCAAAGATAAAAGGAGTAATAGAAAATAATAGTAAAAATGAAGCAAAAGCAGAAACTAATCTTGGTTGTTTAAAATATGAAAGCAAGGAAAATGATTGATTATCAAATTCTTGAGANNGATTCTAGTTTTTTTATTAAAGTAAATTCATCCATGGTGTTATAGTGATGACGCAAAAACAATGGTTTTATTACACCTAAGCTTCAAGTATCTTTTTTAATTGTTTTATTCCCCTGTGAATTACTACTCTAGTGTTGTTTGGTGACTTGTTTAATGATTTAGCCACTTCAGAAATAGGTTCTCCTTCAACATAATACAAAAACACTGCTTGACGGTATTCATCATTTAATTGAGACATGGCGTTTTGAATTATTCTCATGTCATCATTAATCATTGCTTTCTTTTCTATGTCCTGGGTTTCATCTTTGACCATGTAGGCCATGTTGTCCAGATTGGCCGGATTCTTGTCCTTGTTCCTATAATGGTCAACTATTATGTTTTTAGCTGTTTTGAATAAAAAACCAGACGGATTTTTAATTTCATTGTCCAGATAGATTTGTTTCCATAATTTAGTAAAGGTTTCTGAAGTAATGTCTTTGGCAATATCATCTGTTCCTACCTTAAAGTAAACAAAACGATAAACTTTGTTTACATGTTCGTCATATATTTGAGAAAAAAATTGTTCTTTGTATTCTTGTGATTGCATTTGTCTGTGCTTTATTTTGTCCACATTTTTGTCCACTTGTCCACATTATGTCCACATTGTGTCCAGATTGGCCAGAATATGTCCACATTGTGTCCACATTGGCCAGATTATGTCCACATTGGCCAGAATCAATTATACTCATTAATTCTATAATAAATGGATTTGCCTCCTCCTCCGGAATTAATAATGTTCTTTTCCCTTAATTTCATTAATTCTCTTCTTACTGATCTAGAGCTTAATTTAGGAAAATATGTATTAATTTCAATGGGCCTTAATTGACCCTTGTTTTGTAATAATTCCAAAAGCCTTAATTGAATGTCTGATAATTTTTCATACTCAATGTTTTTGTTTGATATTTCAATCTTATCTAAAACTTCTTCTTTTTTTTCTAAAACAGGCTTTTTAACTTGTTCTTTTTTATTTGTTGTTTTTTGATTAATAAACTCCCCTACTTTATTATATTCTCTTTTTAGAATATCAAAGTTCTTTTCATTAACCCAATTCTGCTTTTTACAAACATCAAAACAAACCTCTAGTACTTTTAAGCTGTTTAAAGAATCTTCCTTTTTCTTAGGATTAAGGTCTTTTAAGCAAAGAATTGAAAAAAACAAAACATTTAAGGCTTCTTTTCTAATAGCCATCTTAAGAGGTTCTTTTGGCGGAAAAAGATCAGTGACTTTATAAACCGCGTTTGTAAGTTTGATTATTTCCTCAGCATTCATATGAGGACATTATATGTAAAAAAAAAG
>DFZB01000072.1:0-11155 GCA_002382025.1 Patescibacteria group bacterium UBA4067
GGAACATTTACTCAATATACAATGTGTCCAGAATGTGAAGGAGAAGGAGTAAAACCAGAAAAACCCTGTAATGTTTGTAATGGAGAAGGAAGGATAAAAAAAGAAGAAACAATTGTTATTGAAATACCAGCGGGTGTTGACAATAATCAAATAATTAAGGTAAAAGGAAAGGGTGATGCTGGAAAAAGAGGAGGAAAACCAGGAGATCTTTATGTTAGAATAATAATTGCTCCTCATAATATTTTTAAAAGAAAAGGGGATGATGTTTATTTAAAAACAAATATTTCTTTTTCTCAAGCAGTTCTAGGAGATAAAATATCTATTCCTAGCCTAGAAAACAAAAATATTATTATGAAGATTCCTCAAGGCATTGAATCAGGAAAAACAATGAAAATATCTGGCAAAGGAATACCTCATTTTAGAGGTATTGGTAGAGGAGACATGTTTGTTCAATTAAACATTAACACCCCTCAAAAGCTAACAAGAAAACAAAAAGAAATACTTGAAGAATTAAAAAGAGAAGGATTATAAGCCCCAATAGCTCAGTTGGTAGAGCAACAACCTTTTAAGTTGAAGGTCACAGGTTCGAGTCCTGTTTGGGGCACATTGTTTATTTTTAGTATCTTAAAAATTAGGAGGTGAAAAATGTGAAAAAAAGAGTTTACAGTGTTATTTTCTTTGTTCTAACAGCTCCTGTTATTTTTTTATACTTTATTATTATCGTCATACCATTACTTCTTTATAAATATTTTTCAATAAAACTTCTTGATTAATAAGAAAATAATCCTAATGGATATTGTTATTAAAATAGACTCTATTATATTTTAGAGTCTTTTTTTATTGACAAATAATTATTATGGGTATATACTCATAACAAAGGTCAAATAATTAACAATTAAAATTATAAATATATGCCAAGATTTGACGAAACTGGTCCCATGGGACAAGGTCCTGGAACTGGATGGGGAATGGGTCCTTGTGGGAGAGGAATGGCGAGAAGATTTTATACCAAAAAAGAAGAAAAAGAAATGTTAGAAGAAGAAGCTCAATTTCTTGAAGAAGAATTAAAAGCCATTAAAGAAAAACTAGAAGAACTAAAGGACTAAATTTATAAACCCTGCCCCTAAAGTGGGGCAGGGAAGACCTTTTATATGAGACCTACTAAACCTAGAAAAATTTGTTTTAATCCAGGAGTAGTATATTTTAAACCAAGAGCTATTCCTCTTAAAGAATTGGAAGAAATAGAATTGAATATTGATGAATTGGAAGCATTACGTCTTTGTGATTTAAATAAGCTAGAACAAGGAGAAGCAGCCCTAAAAATGAATGTATCAAGAAGTACAATTCAAAGAATAATCTCTTCAGCAAGAAAAAAGATTGCTGATGCAATAATTAATGGAAAAGCAATAAAAATAATTAAAAAAGAAGATTGTCTTTAATTTTAACTTATTGTATAATTAAAACATAATAATAATATAATAAAAATATGAAAGGATACGTTAATAATATTGAGAAGCTGACACTGGAGAATGAAAACTTTAGAAAGGTTCTCTACACAGCTCCTCACAGTCAATTAGTTTTAATGAGTATTGCTCCAGGAGATGATATTGGAGAAGAAGTTCATCATTTAGATCAGTTTTTAAGAATTGAAAAGGGTAAGGGAAAAGCCGTTCTAAATGATATCGAATATGCTTTAGAAGACGGCACAGCAGTTGTTGTTCCAGCAGGAGTAAAACATAATATAATTAATGTTTCTTCAGAAGAACCATTAAAACTATACAGCATCTATAGTCCAGCTGAACACAAAGATGGAACAATTCATACAACAAAGCAAGAAGCTTTGGAAAATGAAGAAGAATTTGACGGAAAGACAACAGAAGAGTAATATATTACAATCCTTTTTAAGGATTGTAAGCGAGATTGGTATAGTGGTAGAACATCTGCTTCCCAAGCAGAAGACGCCAGTTCGATTCTGGTATCTCGCTCCATGAAAGATATGGTCATAAATAATATTACTTTTGAAAGGGTTCCGGTTAAAACCCACATGATTACTTTTGGAGAAGATATGATTGAAATAATGAAAAAATATGTTTTACCTCAATATCAAAAGGGAGATTTTGTAGCTATTTCAGAAAAAGTTGTTTCCGTGTGTCAAAATAATGTTAGACATATTTCTGATGTTAAAATTAGCTGGTTAGCTAAGTTTATTGTCAAAGGAGTTAAAAAATATCCAAATGATGTTGGCTTTTCAATGCCAGAAAAAATGCAAACAGCAATCGATATTTCAGGTTATCCTCGAATGATATTAGCTACAATATTAGGAGGAGTTGGGAAATTATTTGGTTTACATGGAATATTTTGGATAGTAGCAGGAAATAGAGTTTCAGAAATTGATGGCTTTAATCCTGATGCAATGTATCCATACAATGAATATGTAGCCTTACCTCCCAAAGATCCAAAAGGAACTTGTGAAAAAATTGAAAAGGAATTAGGTATTCCAGCAACAATAATTGATGGAAATAATATTAATGTTGAAATAATATCAATGAGTTCTAATGTTCCTGTTGATAAAAAAATAGCCAGAGAAATCCTTTTAGACAATCCCATGGGACAAAACGATGAACTTACTCCCTTTATACTGGTCAGAAAAAAATGAAAAATTATTATATCGAAACTTTTGGTTGCAAACTCAATCAAACTGATTCAGAAAGAATTAAAATTAAACTTAATGAAAAATATACACTAACTTCTGAAAAAGAAGCTGATTTAATTATTCTTAATACTTGTGCTGTGGTTGAAAAAACAGAAAGAAAGATACTTAAAAAAGCTCTTCAATTAAAAAACCAAGGTAAAACTGTAATTATTGCTGGTTGCTTACCTTTGATTTCTAATAAATGTAAAGAAGTTGCTCATGGAATAATAGGTCCTCAAAGTGTTGATTTAATTGAAAAAGCAATTGAAGGTAATATTTGCATTCTAAGAAAAAAGAAAAAACCAATAATCTTTACTTCCAAAAACAACGGAACAGCTTCAGTTATTATTCCTATTTCTGAGGGCTGTGTTGGAGAATGCACTTATTGTGCTGCTCGACTAGCAAGAAAAGAATTAATGTCTTTTGAAATTAAAGACATTGTTAAATCAGTTAAAAGTGCTCTTGATTTGGGATTTAAAGAAATTCAATTAACTTCTCAAGACTTGTCTATCTATGGATTAGATAAAGGGAAATTAATGCTTCCTCAATTATTAAAAGAATTAATTAAAATTAAAGGAGATTTTAAAATAAAGCTAGGAATGATGAATCCAGGAATAACTAAAAAAATATTAAAACCATTACTAAAAATATATGAATCAGATAAATTGTATAAATTTATACACACACCACTACAATCAGGAAGCAATGATGTATTAAAAAAGATGAAAAGGAATTACATTGTTAATGATTTTGTTTTTATTGCTAAAGAATTTAGGAAAAAATTCAAAGACAGTATTATTGGCACTGATATTATTGTTGGTCACCCTCAAGAAAAAGAAAGAGATTTTTTGAAAACAATGTCTGTTATTAAAAGAACAAAACCAGACATAGTTCATATCTTTAAATTCTCTAAAAGAGAGGGGACACCTGACTATGAACTAAAAGACTTGGTTGACAGAATTAAAAAAGAAAGATCAAGAAAATTAACTAAACTTTTTATTGAAATTAATGAAAAAAGAAATAAAAAATTCATTAATAAAAAGATTGATTGTTTGATGATTAATAAAAACATGGGAAGAACTAATTCAGGTAGGGCAATTATTGTAGACAAAGGAAAAATAGGGTATTATGAAAAAGTAAAGATTATTGATTCAAGATGGAATTATTTGATTGGAAAGGTTGTTCAAAAAAAGAAAATATGATATTTTAATAATATGAAAAATGAAACAAAAAATATTATTTGCATAATTTTAGTGGGTCTTGCTTTTTTTGGAGGATATTATTTTAATGCCTATATCCATAAAGCTTCTTATGAAAGAGCTTTTGATTTAGATGGAATGAAATTAAGCACCCTTAAAGATGTATATGATAAAATTATTTTTAATTTCGTTGATCCAGAAAAGATAGATAAAGAAAAAATGACCTATGGTGCTATCTCTGGAATGGTTAAGGCTCTAGGAGATCCCTATACTGTCTTCTATAACCCAGAAGAAGCAAGAAAATTTCAAGAAGATATTTCTGGAACCTTTGAAGGAATCGGTGCTCAACTGGGAATGAAAAATAATCAATTAAAAGTAATTGCTCCCTTAAAAGGAACTCCGGCAGAAAAAGCAGGTATTCTTTCTGGTGACACAATTGTTGAAGTTGACGGAGAATCAATTATTGATTTATCTATTGATCAAGTAATATCAAAAATCAAAGGACCAAGAGGAACAAAAGTAACTTTAACTATTGTTAGGATTAAAAAAGATCAGGCACCAGAAACTAAAAAAATTGAAATAATCAGAGACATAATCAAGGTTCCAACAATAGAGTGGAAAATAATTGAAAACAATGAGAAAAAAATAATTCACTTAACAATCTATCATTTTTCAGAAACCGTACTTGATGACTTTAAAAAAGCTGGATATGAAATAATAGCTATCAATCCTGATGGTATTATTCTTGATTTGAGAAATAATCCCGGAGGATTATTAGATAAAACAGTTGATATTGCTGGCTGGTTTTTAGAAAAAGGAGAAATTGTTTTGAAAGAACAAAACAAAAATCTAGATGAAAATTCATATAAAGCAAATGGAACAGCAAGTTTTGTTAATCTACCCATTGTTGTTTTAATAAACAAAGGAACTGCTTCTGCTTCTGAAATATTAACTGGTGCTTTAAAGGACAATAGAGGGTCTTTAATTATTGGTGAAACATCATTTGGCAAGGGTCTTGTTCAAAGAGTAGTTACTCTAGATGATGGATCAAGTTTAAAAATCACTACTGCTAAATGGTACACTCCTAATGGAACATTAATACAAGACACTGGAATAAAACCAGATATTGAGGTAGAATTAACAGAGGAAGATTATAATAATGACAGAGACCCTCAACTAGACAGGGCTCTTGAAGAAATATTAAAACAATGAAAGTGATACTTTTAGAAAATATAGATAATTTAGGAAAAAAGAATGAAATAAAAGATGTTCCAGCTGGTTTTGCTAGAAACTTTTTGATTCCAAAAGGATTAGTATTAATTGCTACACAAGAAAACATTAAAAAACTAGAAGAAGAAAAGAATAAAGAACAAGAAAAATCATCTAAAGAATTAGAAGAAATGGAAAAGCAAGCATCTCAATTAGATGGAATGGAAGTTGTAATTGAAATGAAAACTGGAAAAGAAGGACAATTATTTCAATCAATCAATAAACAAAAAATATCAGAAAGATTAAAAGAATTAGGGTTTGATATTAATAAAAACAATATTGACTTAAAAACCCCTATTAAAGAGTTGGGAGAATTTTCAATTAAAATTAAATTTGAGCATAATCTTGAGGCAGAGATTAAAATTATTGTTTCTGAAGAAAAAGAATAATATGGCACAATATATTTTTGTCGGAGGAGGGGTAATGAGTAGCGTGGGAAAAGGTGCTGCCACTGCCTCCATAGGAAAATTATTACAAGGCATGGGATTTAAGGTTACTGCCTTAAAAATAGATCCATACATTAATGTTGATGCTGGAACAATGAATCCGATTGAACATGGGGAAGTTTTCGTTACTGATGATGGCACTGAATGTGATCAAGATTTAGGCAATTACGAAAGATTCTTAAATGAAGATTTGTCAACTGAAAACTACATTACTACTGGTAGGGTTTATCAATCAGTTATTCAAAAAGAAAGAAACCTTGAATTTGATGGTAAATGCGTAGAAGTGGTTCCTGACATTCCCAATGAAGTAATCAGACGTATTGAAAACGTAGCTAAAAAAACAAAAGCTGATTTTGTAATGATTGAAATAGGGGGAACCGTGGGTGAATATCAAAACCTATTATTCTTAGAAGCTGCTAGAATGATGAAACTTAAAAATCCAAAAAAGACTCTTTTTGTTTTGGTAAGCTATCTTCCCACCATTAAAACAATAGGAGAAATGAAAACGAAACCAACGCAAACCTCAGCTAGACTATTAAACGAAGCAGGAATCCAGCCTGATTTTATCTTTGGTAGAGCATCTGTTCCTTTAGACGAACCACGCAAAAGAAAGATTTCTGTTTTTTGTAATCTTGACCTTAGAGATGTAATTTCTGCTCCTGATGTTGATTCGATTTATGAAATACCTCTTAATTTTCAAAAAGAAGGATTAGGAGAAAGAATAATTAAAAAAACTGGAGCTAAACCAAAATCAAAAGATCTTAAAGAATGGAAAAGTCTTGTTGATACAATTAAAAGAAAAAAGAAACCTGTTAAAATTGGTATTGTTGGTAAATACTTTGAAACAGGAAGTTTTTCCTTAATGGACTCTTATATTTCTGTTATTGAAGCAGTGAAACACGCTGCTTGGAACGAAAACAGAAACCCTGAAATACATTGGTTGTCAGCTCAAAAATTTGAAAAAGATTCTAATAACTTAAAAGAATTAAAAGAATATGATGGCATAATTGTCCCAGGAGGATTTGGCACAAGAGGAACAGAAGGAAAAATCAAAGTAATTGAATATTTAAGAAAAAACAAGATTCCTTTTTTGGGATTATGCTTGGGAATGCAATTAGCAACAATTGAATTTGCTAGAAATGTTTGCGGACTTAAAAGCGCAACCTCAACTGAATTTAAACCTAATTCAAACGAACCAGTAATTGATTTTATGATTGAACAAAAAGAATTGATTAAAAACAAAAAATATGGAGCAACAATGAGACTGGGTGCTTGGGAATGTAAGTTAAAGAATAATACAAAAGCTTTTAAAGCATACGGACAAGAAACAATTTCAGAAAGACATAGACATAGATATGAATTAAATAATGACTACAAAGAATTATTAATTTCAAAAGGATTAATTATTTCAGGAATTAATCCTGAAAAAGACTTGGTAGAGATTATTGAATTAAAAGATCATCCCTTTTTCGTGGCAACACAGTTTCATCCAGAATTAAAATCAAGACCATTAAAACCTCATCCTTTGTTTATAGAATTTATTAAGACTTGTATTAAGAAATAAATCTTAAAGAATTATAACTAAAAACCAGAGATTAATCTCTGGTCTTTATTTCACACTCACTATTTTGACAATTCTTTGAGAACCATCAAATAGTTTCTTCCTTTTGGTTGAAAATGAAACAATACCATCTTTAACTGCATACAAAGTATCATCTTTTCCCATTTTAACATTTGTACCAGGCATTATTTTACCTCCTCTTTGACGAACTATAATTGAACCTATTTGTGCTTTTTGTCCGTCAAAAAGCTTGACTCCTAAGTATTTAGGTCTTGAATCTCTACCCAAACGGCTCGTCCCCGCAGCTTTTGTTTTTGACATTTTGACGTTTTACTGATTTTAAGATAATATATATCTTATCAGCTTATTATTAATAATATGCAAATATTAGCAAAAATTATTAAACTTGTCAAAGAGAATAAGAACGAATTAATATTATTTTTAGCAGTTATTTTAATATCCCTTCTTTCTTTTTCTTTTGGATATATTAGTGCTAAATTAGAAGAAAAAAAACCACTAATTATTAATCAAATTCTATTTAATGAAAAATATTCCTAATCATATTGCTCTAATTCCTGATGGCAATAGACGTTGGGCAAAGAAAAATCATTTACCCAGTATAATTGGCCACACCAAGGGATCTCAAGCATTAGAAAAAATATTGGATAAAGCTTTGGAATTAAAAATCCCATATTTTACTTTTTGGGGAAGTTCTTTGGATAACATTACCAATAGATCAAAAAAAGAAGTTAATTATTTATTTGATATTTTTGAAAAACAATTTAAAAAATTATCTCAAGATAAAAGAATACATAAAAACAATGTAAAAGTAAGAGTAATAGGGAAGTGGAAAGAATATTTCCCAGAAAAAACAAAACAAGCAATCAATGAAGCAATTGAAAAAACAAAAAACCATGATAAGTATAATTTAACTTTTTTAATGGCATACAATGGAACCGATGAAATGATTGATTGTATTAAAAATTTAAAGAATAAAGCTATTGATGAAGGAACAATTAAAAATAATCTTTGGACAAAAGAATTACCAGCTGTTGATTTAATGATTAGAACTGGTTGTGAAAATGACCCTCATTTATCAGCAGGATTTATGATGTGGGATATTGCTTATTCTCAATTATCTTTTTCTAAATCATTTTTTCCAAGCTTTTCCTCTAAAGAATTTGAAGAAATAATTAAAGATTATTCAAAAAAGCAAAGAAGAAAAGGAGCATAATGTCAAGATGTGGATAAAAACCTTGTCAATTGATTTTTAGTGATATAAAATATAGAAGTCTATTTTTCTTAGACTTTTTTATTTTATTTAATACAATATGTATATTAAGGGCGTTGGAATGACAAAATTTGACTATTCTCAGAAACCTTGGTGGGATTTTGCTTATGAAGCAACAATGGAAGCTTTAAAAGACGCGAAAATGGATATTTCTCAAATTGAAGCCATTATTTTTACAGGCATGTCCAGCGCTAATGGAGGAGAACATCAAACCCATAAAGTTTCTTTTCTTTCTGATTTGTTCAAAACAAATATCCCCATTATTGAAACTCCCTCTGTTTGCGGAGGAGGAGGAGTTGCTTTTTGGACAGCTTTACGTTTATCTGGATTTAAAAACATATTAGTATTAGGTGCTGAAAAATTAGTAGACAATCAAAGTGAAATTGTTGTTGATTCAATTCTTTCAGCTGCTGAAAGAGTAACTGAACAAACAGAAGGAATGCTTTTTCCAGCTCAAAATGCTTTGGTTTGGCAAAAATATTCAGAAAAATATGGAGCTACAATGGATGATTTAGCTCTTATTGCTTTTAAAAATCACTCTAATGCAGCATTAAATCCTAAAGCATATTTCTACGAAAGACCTCTTGATTTAGAGAAAATAAAGAATTCTCCTGTTGTTGCATCTCCTTTAAGATTAATGGATTGCTCTCTTTCAGTTAATGGTGGTGCAGCTGTTATATTATCAACCGAAGAAACAGATATTAAAGTAATTGGTTCTGGTTTTGCTACTGATTATTTATTAACCTTTGGAAGAGATGACATTACTCACTTTAAAGCAACGAAAATGGCTGCTAACGAAGCATTTAAACAAGCCCAAATTACTCCTCAAGATATTAATGTAGCTGAAATTCACGATGCTTTTACTTCAGTAGAATTATTTTCCTACGAAGACATTGGATTTGCTGAACAAGGAAAAGGAAAAGACATGATTAATTCTAATAAAATATCATTTAACACATCGGGAGGACTTAAAGCTAAAGGACATCCAGTTTCTGCAACTGGATTAGCTCAAATATATGAAATAGTAAATCAATTAAGGGGAAAGTGCGAAAAAAGACAAGTTGTAAATGCTAAATACGGTTTAACTCACAATATTGGTGGGGCCGGAGGAAGCGTCACTATCCATATTTTTGAAAAATTATAATATTATGCCTTTTTATCAATGTAAAAAATGTAAAAAAACTTGGGCCTACTTAATTAAAGAGTGTCCTTTTTGTTTTGAATCTTTAATTAAACTAGAAAGCAATCAAATGAAAGTTATTGCTTGTTCTAAAATTAATATTCCCACATTACTACATCCAAAAGTTCCTTATTTTGCTCTTGTGATAGAAGATGAAAATGGAAACAAATATGCTTATAAATCAATTACAGAAAAAAAGGTTGGAGAAGAAATATCTTTTGTTCCTAATAATAATGCTGTTGCTATTTGGAGAAATAAATATGACTTTGAGGAAGCAATTGAAAAAGTCATTGATCTAATTAATGGGCTACCACTTAATGAAAGCTCTAATATATTAGTTTTACCAACATTAATTTCTCCCAATCATTCTTATTTCAGAGAAAATACTTCTCCTGAATTTTTAGATGCTATTTTAAATGTTTTGCTTAAAAAAACTAAAAACATAAAAATAGCTGGTCAGAGCTTTAACGATAATCCCATTGAATTGTCTGCTCAAAAATCAGGACTACTAGATGTATGCTTAAAACATGATATGACCCCTATTGATTTAGCAAAAAACAATTTTATAAAACAAAATAAACTAGAAATATCAGAGGAAGCAATAAATAGTGATATAATTTTAAATATTCCAATAATGAAAATAAATAAAGCATCAGCTACAGATAATATGTTTAAAATAATATCTAAAGATAATTATTCTGCTTTAAAATATTTACACTCTGAAGAATTGATTATTAATGAATTAAGTGAGATAATGTTAAATAAAACAATAACCATTGCTGAAGCTGATGTTGTTCAAGGACATGATAAGTTTAATAGATATTTAGGATTGGTTTTAGCTGGTAATAATTATTTAAATGTAGACAAGGTGTTTGATGAAATTACAATGAATAAAGAAGGAAATAACATTCCTATTGTTGGTAGAAACATAAAAGAAGTCCAACATAATACTGAAATATTATAAATATAAAATAATAAAATATGTTAAAAGACAAAGTTATTTTAATTACAGGATCATCACAGGGAATAGGCAAGGCAATTGCCTTAAAACTTTCTTCAATGGGAGCAAAAATAGCCCTAAACGATATTCCACAACAAGAAGAAAACTTAAAAAAAACAAAACAAGAAATTGAAAATAGTAATTACTATTTTGCTGATGTTTCTAATTATGGTGAAGTTGAAAAAATGATTGCCAGTATAGAAAAAGACTTTGGGAGAATTGATGTTTTAATTAATAATGCTGGCATCAACCAAGATAAAACACTGGCTAAAATGACAGAAGAAGAATGGCAAAGAGTTATTAATATAAACCTAACTGGTGTTTTTAATTGTAGCAAAGCTTGTTTACCATTAATTATTCAAAATCAAGGAAGCATAATTAATATTTCTTCTATTGTTGGACAAAGAGGAAACTTTGGTCAAACTAATTATGCGGCTTCTAAAGCTGGCATAATTGGTTTTACTAAATCTTTAGCCAAAGAAGTAGGAAGATTTAATGTAAGAGTAAATGCTATTGC
>DFZB01000072.1:11199-19614 GCA_002382025.1 Patescibacteria group bacterium UBA4067
ACAGTAATTAATGTTGATGGTGGATTGTCAATATAAAAATATGCTGTATTCAAAAGAACAAATTAAAAAATTAATTCCCTATAGCGAACCCTTTTTGTGGGTTGATGAAGTAGAAAAAATAGAAAACGACACTATTATTGCTTATAAAAAAACTGATCCTGAGGATGAATTTTTCAAGGGTCATTTTGTTGATTTTCCCATAATGCCTGGTGTATTAGTTGTCGAAGGAATTGCTCAAACAGGAACAATATTATTGCGAGAAAAAATTAATGATAATAAAAACAAGCATCTTTTAGCTTATCAAGTAAGAAGTGCTTTTTTTTACGAAATGATTTTACCAGGAGATAATATAAAATACAAAGTTAAGCTATTGGGAATACATGCTGATAAAATTGCTAATTTTATTGGAGAAGCATTTGTAAATGATAATAAAAAATGTGAGGTAAGGTTTAGCGTTGCCATATTAACCAAAAAAGAACTTNNTTAAAAATAGGAAATATTACCTCTAAAATACCAATTATCCAAGGAGGAATGGCTGTAAGAGTTTCTTTACATAAATTAGCAGGCAATGTTGCTAAAGAAGGAGGAATTGGAATTATTGCTGTTTCGGGAATGAATGATCCTCAAGAAGTAAGAGATGAAATTAAAAAAGCAAGAAAAATTGCTGGTAAAAATGGAATTATTGGAATCAATATTATGGGTATTATTGGAAAATTCAAAGAATTAGTTAGCGCAGCAGTAGAAGAAAAAATTGATTTAATAATACAAGGAGCTGGATTTAGAAATGATGTTTTCGAGATTGCAAAAGGCGTACCAGTTGTTAGCATGGCTTCTTCTGCTAGAGTAGCTAAAAAAGCTGAAGAAGCAGGAGCATCAGCTGTTATCATAGAAGGATCTGATGCAGGAGGACATTTAGGTTTTCCCAAAGGACACGAATTTAGAAAAACAATTGATATTATAAAAGAAGCTGTAAAAGAAGTAAAAATTCCCTTAATTGCTGCTGGAGGAATATTCAATGGTAAAGACATTGTTGAAATGTTAAGAGCAGGAGCTAAAGGAGTTCAAATGGCTACTCGTTTTGTGGCCACAGAAGAATGCGATGCTGATGAAAAATTTAAACAAGTATACATTAATGCAAAAGAAGAAGACATTGTTATTATAAACTCTCCTGTTGGTTTACCAGGCAGGGCAATTAAAACTCCTTTTGTCGAAAAAATACTAAACAATACTGCTCCCAAGGTTAATCCCATTGAATGTCAGGGTTGCATTGGTCCAATTTGTGATAAAAGTTATTGTATTTTAAAAGTTTTAGAAAATGCAAGAAAAGGAGATTTAGAAAACGGTTTAGTTTTTGCTGGAACTAATGCTTGGAGAATTAATAAAATAGTAAAAGTAAAAGAATTAATAAAAGAATTAGTTGATGAGGCTAATAAAGAATTACTTAATAAACCATTAATACAAAATTAACCATGTTTGAAAATAATAAAATTACAAAATTATTTAAAATTCAATATCCTATTATCCAGGGAGGCATGGCTGGTGTTTCTGAATCAATTCTTGTTTCTGCTGTTTCAAATGCTGGGGGATTGGGATTAATTGGTTCAGGATATGCTTCTCCTTCTTGGCTAGAACAAGAAATTAAAAAAACAAAACAATTAACTGATAAACCATATGGAGTTAATCTTTTAATGCAAAATTCAAAAGTAGAAGAATTAATTAAAGTAATCATTAAAGAAAAAGTTCCAATTGTTTTTACTGGTGGAGGAAACCCATTACCAATAATGCCTTATCTTAAAAAAGCTCGAATAAAAGTTGTGCCTGTTGTTTCTATGGCCCGCTTAGCTAAAAAAATGGAAGACAATGGGGCTGATGCTGTTGTAGTTGAAGGCCTTGAATCAGGAGGACACATTGGAGAAAACACTACTTTCTGTTTAATTCCTCAGGCAAAAAAATTAATCAATATTCCTTTGATTGCTGCTGGTGGAATTTTTGACGGAAAAACATTAGCTGCAGCCCTAATTCTAGGAGCTGATGGTGTTCAAATGGGAACTAGATTTTTAGCAGCAACAGAATGTCAGGCTCATGAAAATTACAAAAAAGCAATTATTGATTCTAGCGATGAAAACATTACTGTTTTAGCAAAATTTACTGGCCATCCCGTAAGAGTAATTAAAAACAAGGTTTCTGAAGATTTCAAAAAAATTGAAGAAAAAAATCCCTTTCCTGAAGAGGTCAATAGTGAAAGATTTGCTGGATCAAAGGTTGGTGCTAGTGGAAATATTGATTTAGCAATACTTTTGTGCGGAATTTGTGCTGGGGGAATAAATGAAACAAAAAATTGTAAAGAGATAATTGAAGAAATTGTTGCTGATGCTAAAAAAACATTAAACGAAGGAACTAATCTTTTACAATAATATTTATGAATAAAATTATTTCGATAATTCTTAAGGTTTTTTTAGCACCGATAATATCTATTCTTTTAATTAAAGAAAAAAGAGGAAGTCTTCCTAAGGGTAATTTTATCCTTGCACCAAATCATCAGAGCTATATTGATATTATTGTTTGTGGTTACTTGTGTGTTCCTAGAAAATTTACATTTATTGGTCAAGTAGATAAAGGCAAGGGAATAATTGGTTTCTTAAGAGACTCTATATACTTTTTAGCAGGCGTTATTCCTCTTAATAGAAAAGATGAAGATTCTAAAAAACAAGCTTTTGCTAGAGCAGTTAGGGCTTTAAAAAATGGTTATTGCTTGGTTATTTATCCCGAAGGAAAAAGATCTAAAACAGGGGAAGTACAAGAAGGAAAATGGGGAGTGGCTAAACTTTTCTTAGAAACCAATGTTCCGATTGTTCCTCTTGGGATAATAGGAGCTATTGATGTAATGTCTCCTAATGGAAAAATAAAGATTAAAAAATTAATCAAATTAAACATCGGAAAACCATTATTCTTTAAAGAAGACTTAAAATTAAAAAACTATAAAGATACTTGCATCAATATTACAAATAAAGTCATGACTGAGATTAAAAAATTAGTATATGAAAATTAAAAAAATATTAATTGCTAATAGGGGAGAAATAGCTTTAAGAATTATTAGAACTTGTAAACAAATGGGCATTAAAACCGTTGCTTTGTGTCCTCAAAAAGGACAAGAAAATAATTTCTTAGAAACTAAATCAGCTGATGAATATTGCTTTTTAAACGAAGAGGGATCAAAAGGTTATTTAAATTCCCAAAAAATAATTGAAATAGCTAAAAAACATAAAGTTGATGCTATTCATCCAGGCTATGGTTTTTTATCTGAAAATTGGAAATTTGCTAGGCTTTGTGAAAAAAATAAAATAAAATTTATTGGACCAAAATTTAATACTTTAAGAAAATTTGAGGACAAGGTTGAAGCAAAAAAAATTGCTAAAAAAATAGGAATACCAACCTTACCCTCAAGCGAAAACACCATTAAAAACAAAAAAGATCTTTTAAAAGCAGCTGCTAAAATAAAACCTCCTTTTATTTTAAAAGCTCAAAGAGGGGGAGGGGGAATAGGCATAAGAGTTATTGGTAATGAAGTAAGTTCTAGCGATTTATTATCTATCACCCTAAGCATACAAAGACAAATGGCTTCTGGTTTTAGTGATGTTGATTTTTTCTTAGAAAAATACTTACCAGAAGCAAGACATATTGAATTTCAAATAATTAGTGATGGAAAAAAAGCAATTCATTTGGGAGACAGAGATTGTACCATTCAAAGAAGATTTCAAAAGCTTTTAGAAGAAGCTCCCTCTTCTTTTATCAATGACAAAGAAAGAAAAGAAATGGGTGAGTGGGCAATTAAAATATGTGAAAAACTAAAATATGAAGGAGCAGCTACGGTTGAATTCTTAATTGACAACAATCATAATTATTATTTTATGGAAATTAATCCAAGAATTCAGGTTGAACATCCAGTCACTGAAGCAATAACCGGAATAGACATTGTTGAACAACAAATAAAAATTGCTCAAGGAGAAAGTCTTAATATTTCTCAAAAAGATATTACTTTTAATGGTTGGGCAATTGAAGCTAGAATTAATGCTGAAAATCCTCTTAAAAATTTTCAACCCAGTCCAGGAAAAATTGAAAAGTACATTCCTTCTGGAGGTCAAGGAATTTTTGTTCATAGTTTTTTACACGAAGGTCAAGAAATTTATCCTTTTTTCGATTCTTTGCTTATGAAAATTATTGCTCATGGAAAAAATAGAACCGAGGCTATTGAAAAACTTAAAAGAGCTTTAGATGAAACAGTAATAGAAGGCGTTCCGTCAACAATTCCTTTTTTTAAAAGCGTTTTAAAGGATAAAAGATTCTTAAGTAATAAATATTTTACTAATTATATTGAAAAAAGTGAAATATTAAAAACTATAATTTCTCCTTATAATGATTTTTGTTTTGCCAAAACAAACGAATTAACAGAAGAAGATGTTGCTAATATTGTTTTTCAAATCTATAAAGACGCGAAAAAAGAAAAACAACCACTTCTTTCTAAATGGGTAATGACCAATAGAATAAAAATGATGGAATAATTATGAAAATAAGAATAAAAAATAAAGAATACGAGGTTGAAATTATCGACAACAACCAAGGGAAAATTATTATTAAAGTAGATAATAAAGAATTTGAATTTTCTTTGGAAGAAAACAAACTTAAAAATATATTACCTATTTCTTCTGTCAAAAAACAAGAATCAGTAAAAGAAATAAAAGCTCCTTTGACCGGAACTATTTCTGACATATTTATTAAAGAAGGGGAAGAAATAAAACAAGGGAAAAAACTATTAATATTGTCTGCCATGAAAATGGAAAATGAAATATTGTGCACTCATGATTCAAAAATAAAAAAAATACTAATTGAAAAAAATCAAAAAGTCAAAGAGGGAGATCCATTAATAATATTATTTTAAATGAATTATATAGAATTTGAAAAAACAGACTCTACGAACAATGAAGCAAAAAAGGGGAAATATAAGCCCTGGACAGTTTTAGTTGCTAAAGAACAAACGCAAGGAAGAGGAAAATTAGGAGAAAAATGGTTTTCTCCCAATGGTGGATTATATTTTTCAATTATTCTACCTAAAACAAATATTAATGATTTACAAACCATGACCATATTAGCTGCTTTTTGTGTGGCTAAAATAATTAAACAAGAATATGATTTAGAACCATTGATAAAAATTCCAAATGATGTTTTAATTAATAATAAAAAGGTTTGTGGAATTTTAACCGAAAACATTATAGACAAAGAAATAAAACTATCTGTAATTGGAATTGGTCTTAATACTAATATTAATAAATTCAACAAAGAATTAAAAAACATTGCTACTTCTATTAGTATAGAAAGTAATAAAAAAATAAATAATAAAAAAATTATGGAAAAAATTGTTTTAGAACTAAAAGAACAATTTAAATTAATAACATGAAATTTGAAAAAGAAATTAAAAAATTAGAAGAAAAAACATTAGAATTAAATTCTAAAGAATATACAGAAAAACAACATTCTAAGGGAAAACTAACAGCTAGAGAAAGAATAGATGTTTTACTTGATGATAAAAGTTTTATAGAGCTAGATTCCTTTGTTGAAACTCGTTTCAACGATCTAGGAATGGACAAGAAGAATATACCCGGAGACGCTGTTGTAACTGGCTTTGGAAAAATAAATGAAAGGAGTGTTTGTGTGTATAGCCAAGATTTTTCTAAAATTGGTGGTTCTTTGGGAGAAATGCATGCTCAAAAAATATCTAAAGTAATTAATCTAGCTTTAAAAACTGGCTGTCCTATTATTGGAATAATAGATTCAGGTGGAGCAAGAATACAAGAGGGAATAGCTAGTTTAGATGGCTATGCAGATATTTTTAAAAGCATGGTAAAAGCTTCTGGAGTTATTCCTCAAATAAGCATAATGGTTGGGCCTTCTGCTGGCGGAGCTTCATATGCGCCAGGATTATCTGATTTTATTTTCATGGTAAATAATATTTCTCAAATGTATATTACTGGGCCAGAAATAATAAAAAAAATAACTGGTGAAGATGTAAGTTTTGAAAACTTAGGGGGAGCAATGGTTCATTCTTCAAAAAGCGGATGTTCTCATTTTATATTTGATAATGAAAAAGAATGTTTCTTGGGAGTTAAAAATCTTTTATCTTATTTACCTCAAAATAATTTAGAAGATCCTTTTCATCAGAATTATAATAATAATTTTTCTGATAATGAAAAATTACTAGATATTATTCCAGAAGAACAGGAAAAATCATATGACATGAAATTAATAATCAATGAAATATTTGATGAAAATACTTTCTTTGAAATTAGTTCTGATTTTGCTACCAATTCAATAACTGGTTTTAGTAGATTGTCTGGAAAAGTTGTGGGAGTTGTTGCTAATCAAACAAAATCAATGGCTGGTGTTTTAGACATCGACTCTTCTGATAAAATAGCTAGATTTGTTAGAATTTGTGATTCTTTTAATATTCCTATTATTAATTTAGTTGATACCCCTGGATACTTGCCAGGAACAAATCAAGAACATCAGGGGATAATAAGACATGGGGCCAAGGTTTTATACGCATACGCAGAAGCATCAGTTCCTAAAATTAGCTTAATACTGAGAAAAGCTTTTGGAGGGGCATATATTGCTCTGTGTTCAAAAAAACTTGGATATGACAAGGTAATTGCCTGGCCTTGTGCTCAAATCGCTGTTATGGGCCCAGAACAAGCTGTAAAAATAATATATAAAAAAGAAATAGGGGAAAGTAAGAATCCAGAAAAAGTTGAAGCAGAAAAAATAATAGAAATGAAAGAAAAACTACTCGATCCTTTTAATGCAGCTAAACTAGGACAGGTTGATATAATAATTAATCCCAAAGACACTAGAAAATATTTAATAAAATGTTTAGAAATTATTTCAAATAAAAGAGAAGAAAAAATTCTTAAAAAACATGGCTTAATGCCTTTATAATAATATGAGTTTAACTAAAATAATTGCCACCGTAGGGCCTGCAATTGATAATACAGAAAAAATAATAGAAGCTATTAATGCTGGGGCTAGTGTTTTTCGTTTTAATCTAAAACATGGTGATCAGGATTGGCATAGTAATTGTATAACAAAAGTAAAAGAAGCTTCTAATATAACTGGAAAACCAGTAGCAATACTTTTAGATTTACAAGGACCAGAAATAAGGGTTAAAAAATTAAAAGATAATATCTTTGTTAAAAAAGGAGAGAAAGTAATCTTTACTCAAAATAATGATTTACCTGATCCCAATATCACTACTATTCCTGTTTCTGGAAATCTATTTTGGGGAAAACTTTCGTCTAGTAATTTTTTCTTAGACGATGGAAGATTAGAATTTAAAATTATTAAAAATAATAAAGATACTTTGTTGGCTGAGGTTGTTAGAGAGGGGACTATTAAAAGTCAAAAGAATATTAATTTTCCTGGAATTGAAATACCTTTGCCTTCGTTATTGGTTAAAGATATAAGAGATTTGTCTTTGGCTTCAAAACACGAAGTTGATTTTATTGCTTTGTCTTTTGTGAGAAATAAAAAAGATATTGAACTTTTAAGAAAAAGATTAGAGAATTCAAGTCTTACTACTAAAATTTTAGCTAAAATCGAAACAAGAGCTGCTTTGCATAATTTTGAAGAAATACTTGATTCTTGTGATGGTATAATGATTGCGAGAGGGGATTTAGGGGTTGAAATTCCATTTGAAGAGGTTCCGTATTATCAAAAAAAAATAATAAAAAGATGTATCGAAGTTGGAAAACCAGTAATCACTGCCACACAAATGTTAGAAAGCATGACTGAAACTCCTTTTCCAACAAGAGCTGATGTTTCTGATATTGCTAATTCAATCTTAGATTATACAGATGCTGTTATGCTTTCAAAAGAAACAACTGTTGGAAAATATCCAATAGAAACAATTTCAACAATGGAAAGAATATGTAAGTTCTGGGAAAAAGAAAGACCTCCGGTTAAAGACATTAATTTTGAATTAAGTCATCAAACTGATGCAGTTGCTTTTTCAGCATATAATTTATGGCTGAGTCCTTTTTGCCAAAAAGAAAATATTAAAGCTTTTGTTGTTTTAACAAAAACAGGAATGACTGCTACATCTCTTTCTAGATTACGCCCTAATTTACAAATTATAGCACTAACTAATAATAAAGAAACTTTAAAACAATTATGTTTATCTTGTGGGGTGGTTCCAATAATCTTTGAAGATGATCTATATAAAAAAAGAAATATTTCTGATATAGAAAAAATATTATCCTACATAAAAGAAAAAAACTTTGTTAAAAGCAAAGATAAAATTATTATTCTTTACGCAGAAGACTGGGACACTCCTGGCAAAACAAATATTGTTAGAATACAAGAAATTCC
>DFZB01000072.1:19684-21165 GCA_002382025.1 Patescibacteria group bacterium UBA4067
TGAGAAAGCAGAAAAAATAATTCTGTCAGACTCCTTTGATATAATGAGGATAATGTTCAATGAACATAAAAATCCTCGAAAAGCATTGCTCATGATTTCAGGTATAAGCGAACACATAAAACCTGAAACAGTAACAGCAATGAAAGACAAGTACACGGAACTTACAGTTGAGTTCCACCGTCTGAAAGGCTAAAAAAGCCTTCTTTTTTTATTTATTTGACAACCATTAAAATTATGTTGTATACTGTAGGGGAAAGGATAAAAGTCCTTTGTTATCAATAACATTATTAGTCGCACAATGTACCTTAAGCGACGCTAAACATATGGAGAATTCGAACAAGCCCATAATTAAGCATATTCCTGACTTTTTAGATTATTGTGAAATAGAAAAAGGATTATCAGATAATACTCAAAAAAATTATAGTAGATATTTAAACAAATTCACCTACTGGTTAAAGATGTATAAAAAAGAAAATATAAAACCTCATGAAATATCTCCTGATGATATTTGGAATTACAGACTCTTCTTGGCTAGATATAAAGATAATCACAGCAAGCTATTATCTAAAATGACCCAGAATTACTATTTAATAGCCCTGAGAGCCCTTTTAACGTACTTTGCTGATAAAGATATCATCTCTTTGCCAGCAGACAAAATACAGCTTCCCAAAGATGCTAAAAAAGAAAAAACAATCAAGTTTTTATCTTTAGATCAAATAGAAAAATTATTACTAGCTCCTAATACTGAAACCATTACTGGATTAAGAGATCGTGCTATATTAGAATCATTATTTTCTACTGGATTAAGAATAGCAGAATTAATTTCTCTAAACAAAGAACAATTTAAAAACCTAGAAAATAAGATAGATTTGGAATTAAGTATTATTGGTAAAGGAAAACATCCCAGAGCTGTATATTTTTCAGAAAGAGCTATTTTATGGGTCAAAAAGTACCTTAAAACACGCGATGATGATGACAAGGCCTTATTCATCCATTATAGAGCTAGAGAGGCCCCAGAAGGCCGTTTAACGCCTCGTTCAGTGCAAAGATTGGTTAAGAAGTATGCGACCATAGCTAACATTCCTTATTTCACAACTCCTCACACTTTAAGGCATAGTATGGCAACTGATTTATTAAACCAAGGAGTTGATTTAAGAATAATCCAAGAATTTTTAGGACATAGGAACATAAGCACAACTCAAATATATACTCATGTCACGAATAAACACTTAAGAGATGTTCACAGAAAGTATCACAGCGGAAAAAACCTTAAAGAATAAATGTCGCACAATATACTTGACATAATTTAATCTTTGTGTTATTCTTTTTTTAGAACCTTAAGGAGGGAGTATCAAGAAACACAACATCAATCAGTTCACCTTTCCAATCCAATTGCTTTTGCTCCAAACTCCGAGAGCACAATAAAACGTGCTCTCTTCTTATACAATAAAACTTTGCTGTCTAGGTTCAGATACATGTGA
>DFZB01000019.1 GCA_002382025.1 Patescibacteria group bacterium UBA4067
ATAAGCATATTGAGTATAGGTGCTTCCTGCTGCTCCTTCGATTGCTTTTGTAACACAATATTCCCTATTGTTTATTATTTCTTTTTTTGTTTCTCCGGCTCTGGTTATTTCAGATCCACCCTCTGCACATTCAAAACCTTCTTCTATGAACATTATCTGTGGTGGCCAGTCAAATTCATGAATGTATTTGGTTGATAGTTTCTCTGGATATCTAAAAGAAACTCCTTTGTCAGTAAATGTTTTCCAATTATCATCTGGACAAGCCGCAAACTCGCAATTAGGACCAATTCTGCCAACATATGATCCATCAAGACAAAGTTTTGCATCTTGAGTACAAAAAATAGTTTCTGGTTGTTTCAAATATTGCATCCAAATCAAATAAAACACTCCTGTAAAAAGAAATATTAAAGAAATAATAAGTATAGTTATTTTATTTTTTGATTTATGTTCAAAAATCATATTTTTTAATATTCTATCACTAAAAATCAATTTAAACAAGAAAATCGGCCTTTAAGCCGACCCGTTTGCGGACCCGACCGGACTCGAACCGGCAGTCTTCTCCGTGACAGGGAGACGCGATGACCAATTTCGCTACGGGTCCATGCTTGTGCCTAAGGTGGGAGTCGAACCCACGACTTCTCGCTTATGAAACGAGTGCTCTAACCACTGAGCTACTCAGGCTTAGTAGCGAGAATTAAATAAAAAAACATGTTGCGGTTCCTAGAATTGCACTAGGGTCTCCAGCTTATGAGACTGGCGAGGTACTACTCCTCTAAACCGCTATGAATAAAGATATTCTAACAGAAAAAGAAATAAAATCAAGTGTTTTAATTCTTGTTTTCCTATACTAAAAAACAGGACATTTCCTTATTATAATATTTGCCTATTATTCTCTATCTTTTTTGCTTATACTTTCAAAAGCTCTTAATATTTCTAATGGTATTGCAAAAACTATTGTATTAGATTGGTCAGAGCTAATATCATTAATTGATTGAAGTGTTCTCAAATGAAGAGCTCCTCCAGAACTTGAAAGTATTTGCGCTGCCTTAGATATATTATCAGCAGCAATAATTTCTCCTTCTGCTTTAATAATAACAGCTCTTTTTTCTCTTTCTGCTTCGGCTTGCTTACCAATAACTCTTTTCATTTCTTCTGGAAGAGTAATGTCTTTAAGCTCAACATTATCAACGCTAATGCCCCAGGGATCAGAAGCTTGGTCAATAATTAATCTAATATTTTCAGAAACCTTGTCTCTTTGAGATAATAATTCATCTAATTCCACTTGACCAACAGCATTTCTCATTGTTGTTTGAGCTAATTGAGAAATAGCATAATAAAAATTCTCTACAGCAAGAATTGCTTTTTCTGCTGAACGTACTTTATAATATATAACAGCATTAACTCTAACAGAGATATTATCCCTAGTTATTGCTTCTTGATCAGGAACATCTACTGCTTTTACTCTCATGTCAATTTTTTGATATGATTGAAAAATTGGTAAAATAATATTCCAACCAGGTTGCATTATTCCCGAGAATTTTCCAAGATTAAATCTAACTCCATTCTCGTATTGATTAATTTGTCTTATTGATGAAATAAGAACAATTATTAAAAAATATATTATATATGTCCACATATGTTTATATTTATTATTATTAAAATATTTGCATTTTTTGTAATGTTTTTTCAAAAAAAGAAACTAATTCTTTTATTTCTAAAATATCAACATCAATAGTGGGATCATTTTTTAATTTAATTGATAAATTAACGATTTCTTTAATTTTTTCAAGATTAGGAATTTGTCTTTCATTTAACTCATCTAATGTTTTATCACTTAAATTTGAGTTTTCCAAAACATCGAAAAAAAGATTAGCTGCTTTATGAACAATTAGTTTGTAATTAACCTTGTCCTCTTTTGGTAACAATTCTTTAATTTCTTTCCATTGATTAAATAAATCTGATTGAACGCTGAATTCTTGAGAAGAAAACAAGTTTTTAATTTTTCTCCTTGTTTCCCCTATTAATAAGCTTTGTTTATATAAATAATAAACAGTTAAGAAAATCATGATCAAAGACAATAATATAAATATTGCCTTTAGAGGAAAAAGAAAATCATTTAATTCAGGAGAAGTTAAAAATATATTAATTTCTTGTATTGTCATATAGTTTTGCTATTTTAAATAAATTATTTTCCATAAAAGCTGGAGCAATTAATTGCATGCCAATGGGCAAGCCATTACTTTTTCCACAAGGAATTGAAATTGCTGGTAAACCAGCTAAATTAACTGAAACAGTGTAAATATCAGATAAATACATGGCTAAAGGATCATCAACTAGTTCCCCTATTTTAAAAGGAAGACAGGGAGAGGTTGGTCCAATAATTACATCAACTTTTTCAAAAACTTTTTCAAAATCTTGTTTTATTAAAGTTCTTACCTTCAAGGCTTTTTTATAATACTCATCATAATATCCAGCTGATAAAGTATAAGTCCCCAGAATAATTCTTTTTTTAACTTCATCTCCAAAACCTTTGGTTCTGTTCTGTAAATAGTAATCAATTAAACTTTCTCCAGAAGATATTTTACCATATCTTATTCCATCAAATCTAGCTAAATTAGCACTGGCTTCTGAGGGAGCAATAATATAATAACAAGCTAAAGCGTATTCAGTGTGAGGTAAACTAATTTCATGTATTTCTGCTCCATTCTTTTCATAAAAAGAAATTGCATCTTTAACAGCTTTTTCGATCTCAAAATCAAGACCCTTTCCAAAATATTCTTTAGGAACTCCAATTTTAATTTTATTAATTTCCCTGTTTCTGGCTTCATCACAACTAGTTGAATCCATCTTGTCTATTCCTTTGATTGCATTAAAAACAATTTCTGCGTCTTCAATGTTTTTTGTCATTGGCCCTATTTGGTCTAAAGAAGAAGCAAAAGCAATTAAACCATATCTTGAAACAGCACCATAAGTTGGTTTTAAACCAGTAATTCCACAAAAACAAGCAGGTTGCCTTATTGAGCCCCCTGTGTCAGAACCTAATGCAAAAATACATTGATCGCTTGCAACTGCTGCTGCTGAACCACCAGAAGAACCGCCAGGAACCCTTTCTAAATCACGTGGATTAGAAGTAGAGAAATAGGCTGAATTTTCACAAGAAGATCCCATGGCAAATTCATCTAAGTTTGTTTTACCTAAAAATACACAATCTTTAAGTTTTTCAATAACAGTTGCATTGTATGGAGAAATATAGTTTTCTAAAAACTTAGATCCAGCGGTACATTTAATATTTTTAATCATCATGTTGTCTTTAATAGCACAAGGTATTCCTGTTAAAATGTCCATTTCTCCTTTTTTAATTTTTTCATCTGCTGCCTTGGCTTGCTTTAAAGCTAATTCAGTAGTTACTGTTAAATATGCTTTAATCTCTTTATCTTTTTCATCAATTCTATTTAAAAAAGCTTGAGTTAATTCAACTGAAGAAAATCTCTTTTCTTTTAAGCTAGAATGTGCTTGTTTAATTGTAAGATTTGTTAAATCAATCATTTTCTTCAAACACCTCATTAACAACTAAATAATTATTTCTTTTCTCTGGCATTAATTCTAATATTAAAGCATTGTCTTTTTTTTCTTCAATGTCTTTTCTAAAAACATTAATGGAACAAGAAAGGTTTGCTGTTTCTTCAACATTAGAAACATCAACTTCTTTTAATTTATTTACATAATCTAAAATAGAAGAAAAGTCTTTTTCCATTTTCTTGTTTTCAGAAATTAAATTAGCCAATTTTGCAATTTTTGAAATCATATTATTACTATATACTAATATTACTTTTGAGGCAATAATTCCTTAACTCTGTTTAATAATTCAGGTAATTCTCCTTTTAGTTCTTCTAACTCTCTATAGAATTCTTGTATAAAATCACCTCCTAAAAACCATTCTTTTAAATATATTATTTTATCCATAAAAGAATCAATAAATCCTTCGCTAGCATAACAAAATGATGCAAAAAATAGTAAAAAAATTATGATAAATAATTTATTATTCATGTTCAATTATTGTTATTGCTTTTTTAATTCTTTGAATTGTTTTTTCTTTTCCTAGTAATTCTGCTATCTGAAATGGTGGAGCAGAACTATTTTTTCCAGTTAAAGCAACCCGTAGGGGCCATAATAAATTACCTTTATTGGCCATTTTTTCAGCTTCTTTAAATAATTCTTTTTGAATGTTTTCAGAAGTAAAATTTTCAATTTGAGATAAAACCATTAATGATATTTCTAAAGATTGTATAATTTGACTGTCATTCATTTCTTTCCATTTTAATAATTCTTTTGAATAGTTTAATTCTTTTATTAAAAACAAGTCAATGAATTCAGAAATCTCGCTCAACTTCTTTAATCTTTCTTGATACAAACTAATGATTTTTTCCAACCATTCAATTGAAATTTCTTCCCCTGTTTCCTTTATTTTAAAAGTTTCCATTGATGTTTTTTCAATAAAATTATTTAAATAAGGAATACAAAGCATTGTTAATTCTTTAATTGTTTTTTTTCTTAAGTATAAGCCGTTTATCCAATCAAGTTTTTCAACATTAAAAACTGCTCCTGCTTTTTGTATTTTTTCCAAAGAAAACTCTTCGATTAATTGATTTAAAGAAAAAATCTCTCTATTGTCTCCTGGATTCCACCCTAAAAGAACAATAAAATTAATTAAAGCTTCTTTTAAATATCCCTCGTTAATATATTCATCAACTGATGTTTTTCCATCTCTTTTCGAAAGCTTTTTCCTTTGTTCATTTAAAATTAAGGGTAAGTGAGCATATTGAGGCTCTTCAAACCCCATTGCTCTTAATAAAAGAATTTGTTTTGGTGTGTTAGATATGTGATCTTCACCCCTAATAACATGAGATATTTTCATTTCTGCATCATCAACAGCACAAGTAAAATTATACAATGGATTATCCATGTCTTTAGCAATAACAAAATCACCCATTGTTCCAGAATCAATTTCAATTCCCCCTCTTATTAAATCATTAAATTTAATTTTAATATTTTCAGGAGTTCTAAATCTAATAACGCATTCTTTTTTTTGTTTTTTAAATTCTTCAACCTGCTCTTTAGATAAGTTTCTGCACTTTCCTAAATAAATTGGTGGTTCTCCAATTGACATTAGATACTGTTTTTGTGATTCAACATCTTCTTTAGAACAAAAACAATAATAAGCATTTTCCTCTTTTATTAGTTTTTCTAAGTATTTTTTATAAACTTCTCCCCTTTCACTTTGTCTATAAGGTGAATATTCTCCTAAATAATGAGAACCAAAATCAATTTCTTTTTGATCAGAAAACATTGGTCCTTCGTTCCACTTTAGGCCAAACCAATCTAATGCTTTTAATAATTGATTTTCCCATTCTTTTTTAGATCTTTCCTTATCAGTGTCTTCTACGCGTAAAATAAAATCACCATTATTTTTTTTAGCAAATAAATAATTAAACAAAGCTGTCCTTACTCCACCAACATGCATTGGCCCTGTTGGAGATGGCGCATATCTAGTCCTTATTCTTATTGATTCTTTTTTAGGGGTCATTTTGTTAAAAAATCTAATAAATATTTAGCAATAATATCAGCTGCATAAGGTTTTGAAAAACTTTCTGCACCTTTTTTCATTTCTTCAAGGCGATTAAATTCAAAAATATCATTTATTCTTTTTAAGAAAAAATTAGGAGATAAATTGTTTTCTTCTAAAACAATGCAAGCATTATATTTAGCATAAGTATAAGCATTTTTAGATTGATGATTTTGAGCTGCTTCTGGTAAAGGAATTAATATACTTGGTTTTTTAAGCATGGCTAGTTCAAAAATAATACCTGATCCAGCCCTTGAAACAACACAATCAGCAGCAGCATAAGCATGCCTTAATTCCTCTTCTTTTAAAAACGGCAAAACATGATAATTTTGCTTTACTGGTTCTGGGGTTAGAACATTTAATTCTTTTTTTATTCTTTCTAAATCATTAAAACCTGTTTGATGAATAACTTCATAACTTTTAAGCAACTGGGGCAATATTTCTAATATTAAATCATTTATCCTTTGGCTTCCTTGAGACCCTCCTAATATTAATATTAATGGTTTTTCTTCTCTAAGATTAAATATTGCCTTAGCTCTTTCTTTACTACCATTCATTAAAAAGTCCCTTGTTGGATTTCCCACCTTTAACATTTTATTTACTGGAAAATACTCAACATCTTTTACTGGAAAAGAAACAAAAATTTCTTTACTAAATTTTGCTAATAATTTATTAGCCATTCCAGGAGAAACATCTGATTCATGAAGATATATTGGCACTCCTAAAATCCAACCCGCAACAACAACAGGAATGGATCCATAACCACCCTTACTGAAAATAAGGTCTGGGGAAAGAGTAAAAATTAAATAAAAAGATTGGATTATGCCCAAAGGAATCCTAAAAAATAAATCAATAATATTCTTAAAAAAATCAGGTATAGAAAAATACCTTCTAATTTTTCCCGATAAAATATAATAAGCAGAGATATCTTCTTTTTCAAAAGCTTCTCTTGAATAATCATCTTTTGGTCCAACATATAAATATTCTAAACCAAAAGGCCCTATTTTTTTTAATGCCCTAGCAATAGCAATAATAGGAAAAATATGACCGCCAGTACCTCCGCCTGTAAAAATAATCTTCATATGTTTTTAATATAGTATTTTTTTGTTTTTTTAACAAGAGCTATGATTAGAAGATATTTTCAAAAGTATAGAGCAAGCAATTAATTCAAGAACAATATGAGTTCCTCCATAGCTTAAAAATGGCAAAGGTGTTCCACTTAATGGTAAAATATTAACCATTGCTCCTATATTAACAAAAGCTTGAATTGGAATCCAAGAACCAATTCCAATAACTACTAATCGTAAAAAAGTATCTGGTTCTTTTTTAGCAATAGAAAAACAAGTATAGGAAAAAACAAGAAACATAATAACCAATAGTGATGCTCCAATAAAGCCTGTTTCTTCAGCGAAAACAGCAAAAATACAATCAGACATTGGCTGAGAAACAAAACCATATTTTTGTTCACTTAAACCAAGACCAATTCCAAATAATCCTCCGGAACCAATTGAAATCATTGATTGTCGAGACTGATAACCAGCCCCCAAAATATCTGTTTCTGGATTTAGATAAGTTGTAATTCTTTGCATTCTATATGGAGCAAAAATAATCATCATTAAAAAACCTAGCAAGCTTAAAGACCAAAGTATTATGTTGTATTTAATTTTTGTATTGGCAGATAAAAATATAATAAAAGAAATAGAAGAAATGATTAAAAGAGTGCTTAAATTATTTTGCACAATTAAGGATATAAATATCAAGGCAACAAAAAAAAGAAAAGTAATAAAAATATTCCTTTGTTTTAAAGAACTTAATAAGGCTGAAAGATAAATTATTGAACTAAGTTTTAATAATTCCGATGGTTGAAAGCTAAATGGTCCAATGTCTGCCCATCGTGAGGCTCCCAATTCAGTTCTTCCTATGCCAGGAATTAAAACTAAAAACATTAAAATGTATGAAATTATAAAAACAGGTAGAGCCATTTTTTTAATATATTTCAAGGGAATCTTAAAATATATTATCAAACCAATAATAATTCCTGGTAAAAAACCATACAACAATTGATGAAATAAATAATAAGTGCCACTTCCTGTAATCTTTAAAGAAGCAGGAACAGACACGGTAGCCAAAGCTAAAATTCCTACTAAAACAAATAAAGAAATCAATATTAATAAAAATATATCTGGTTTATTTCCCTTTTTCATGTTCTTTTACGTATTTTTTAAATAAATCTCCCCTTTCTTTAAAGTTTTTAAAAATTCCATAGCTAGGTGAGGCATTAGACAATAAACATATTTTATTCTTACTAGTATTTTTAAAACAAAAATCAACTGCTTTTTCCATTGAAGAAACAGAATAATGTTTTATTTTTCTTTTAATTAATTTTAATATCTTGTCTCCTGATTCTGGAAAAACAACCAAGTTTTTTACATTACTGTTGGTTATTTTTTCTCCTAATTCTTTAAAATCAATTCCCCTGTCCTGTCCTCCAATAATTAATGTTTCAACATCATCACCAAGTCTATCTAAAGCATAAATTGTTGATTCAGGAATGGTTGAAATAGAATCGTCATAAAAATGAATACTATTATATTTTCCCACGTATTCAAGCCTATGAGGAAGTCCTTTAAAACTCCTTAATGTTTTTAATATCTTATCTAAATCAACATACATTTCACAAACTCTAAAAACAGCAATTAAATTATCCTTATGGGTAATATCTAGTAACCAAGGATTATCAATAAAAACGTTATCATAATTAGAAATTGGTATTTTTTTAGATTTAACGCTTAAACTATTAATTAATTTAAATTTCGGATTAAAAACAAAGAAATCTTTACTTTTTTGATGAATAGCAATATTTGCCTTGGCTTTAAAATATTCTTTAAAATTAGAATAATAATCTAAATGCTCTTGATAAATATTAAGAAAAACAGCTATTTGAGGACTAATCTTTAATCCATCNNTGATGACAAGACATTTCATAAATAACTATGGATTTCTTTTTATCTAAATATGATAAAGCAGGGTTTTCAATGTTTCCTACTAAATAAGCATTTAATTTATTGGTTTTTAAAACATGATAGATTAATGACGAAGTTGTACTTTTACCCTTAGTTCCTGTTACTCCAATAACAGTTCCTTTAAAATTTTCTAAAAATAGTTCTGTTTGGCTTGTTATAAATGCTTTGGTTTTAATCTTTTTTAAAGAAATGCCTGGTGTTCTAATAACAATATCAAAATCTTTAATTAAAGATAAGTAATTATCACCCAAAATCCATATAACATTCTTTAATTTGGGATCTTTTACATTATTCTTATCAGCAATATATATCTCTTTTTTAGAAAAATGCTTTCTTAAAAAAAGAAAAGTGTCTTTTCCTTCTAAACCAAATCCAAGAATTAATATCTTTTTATCTTTTAGATCTTTTATCTTCATATAAGCATTTTATCATAGAAATAAAAAAAAGACCATTATTTATTCTCGAGGTCTTTTTCGAGAATTTCCCTTACAATTGGGATTGCACTGTTGCTTAATTTCTCCCTTTCGCGAGGAAATAATTTGTGATTACAGTTAGGGACAACTATTCCGATTCCTAAGGGATCACTTGATGAACGCGGAACAACATTGTCTTTTTCTCCAGAAATATAAGTGGCTTTTTTGGGAAAACCATTCATATTTAAAATCTGCAGAAAATTGCTATTCTCAAGCAATTGGGAAAAAACCGGAACATTGCATATTCTTGCAAGAATTTTCAATATCAAATTTTTAAAAAATCCGAAATTGATTCCCTGATTAGGTGTTCCCACAAGAATCATACAGTCCTCATTAAAAAGGTTTCTTTGGGAAAGATATCTAACGATAATTCCTCCCAAGCTGTGCCCTAAGACATAAATCTTTGCCTCAGGATTTTCCTGCTTCTGAATAAGAATAATTTTTTCAACCTCAGAAGCATACTGTTCTACTCTTTTATGAGAGCGAAACCTAGCGAACCTACCCTTTGCATCAAGGTAATGAGGAACCAATACTTTAATTGGTAAATCCTTAAGCTCTTCTCTCAATAAAGAAAAATTCCAATTTGCTGCGTTTTCTGACCAGCCTTCAACAGCTATAAGAACGATTTCTGTCAACTAAATCACCTTCAATTTTCAAGGTAATCTAATTATAATAAAAAAAGAATGGTGTGTCAACATCTATAAATCCATTACTCCAACGTCAAAACCTTTGGGTAAATTATTTTTCCCCCAGTGGCCCATTATTTCTTTTGAATATTTTTCAATTTGAGGATATTTGTTTAATACTTTTTTTTCAAAATGTTTTAATAAAGATAATTTTTTGTTTTTCTTCCAAGAAAGATAAAAAGCAACTAAAGATTCTTTTTTTGTTCCAACACATTCAAAAGGCTTAATTCTTTTCTCTTCTATTAATTCCATCATAATCGGAATTAGTTCTTTCTTGTCAAGCAAGTTTTCTTTAAATATCTTAATTAAATCCTTATCTTCAACAAAAGGATAAAGAACAGCAAAAACAAAAAGACATTTTGAACATTTTCCACACCATGTTCCTGTCTTCTTTTTTGTTCCTGAAAATGTTT
>DFZB01000015.1 GCA_002382025.1 Patescibacteria group bacterium UBA4067
CATTGTCTTCCATTTTTTTATAGCACAAAGATTCTGGGCGAGGGGAGTACTGAGAAATATATGCCATATCAAACTTAACTAATTTCATGACCTTGATAGTGTTTTTAAATTGAGCCTCTGTTTCTCCTGGAAAACCCACTATTATATCAGTAGAAATAGCTAAATCTTCTTGTTTTTGAGCCTTAAAAGCGCTTTTTAGGGCCCTTACTAGCTCAATATATTGATTTACTGTATAGGGCCTATTCATGGCCTTTAAGACCTCATTATCTCCAGATTGTATGGGTAAATTAATATATGGAGTAATGTGTGAGCTTTTAGCTAAAGTTTTAATTAAATTAGAAGAAAAATCTTTAGGATGGGGACTAGTAAATCTAAGCCAAAAATTATTATTGATTTTATCAATCTCTTCAATTAATTTAGAAAAATTAACATTTTTAAAAGAATAATCATTAACATTTTCTCCTAAAAGCCATATTTCTTTATATCCCTTTTCAATTAAATTATTTATTTCTTTTAATATGTGTTTGTAATCTCTTGATATTAATTTTCCTCTGGTGTAGGGAACTGCGCAATAAGTACAAAAATTACTACAACCATAAGAGATGGGAACATATGCAACAAAAGAACTTTCATATTTAGGAACAATAGACAAGTAATCTTTTTTTATTTTTATATCTTTATTTAATAATTCTCCTATTCTATATAATTCTTTTTTATCTATGACAAAATCTAAAAAAGACTTTAGTTTAATTTTATCTGGTTTTAGAATACAGCCAGTAGCCAATATTTTTAGCTTTTTGTTTTTCTTTTTTAATCTTCTAAATTTAGGAATTAAACCGTAGATTCTATCAACTGCGCTTTGTCTAACAGAACATACATTTACAATAATTAAATCAGCTTCATCGATATTGTTTGTTTTATAGTAATTCATCATTTCTAAAACAGAGCTAATTCTTTCTGAATCAGATATGTTCATCTGGCAGCCAAATGTAATAATGTAATATTTCATTAAAGCAATAATACATATATTTATGTTTATTGACAAGACGATAATACAAAATCTTTAAATGAAACAACCTAACAATATTGTTAGGCGTTTGGGGGGGGAGTATGAGATGTTGGAGGGTTAGACCTTTTATGGGTTCATGAACTGTCTCCGTAGCTCTCATAGCATACTTCTTTGTTAAGAAGTTTAAATTTAAACCTTGGTGGTAGCTGATCTCTTGATCAGCGATAAGCTAAAGCATTATCTTTTTCGTTTTTTTCCCAATAAAACTTTATTTTTTAGCAGGAGTGTAGCGGGACTTTATAAGCCTGCAATATCCAGCGAATGTAGTTTTCTTGGGAAAAAAGGGTGAATCCCGGGAGTTTATGCATTTATATGGCACACGGTGCCATCACTAAAGTGATAATGATAGCTCATAGGCATCCCTCCTGAGGATGTTTTGGGGATAACGTTCCGTAAACAATACTTGGCCACCAATTTTTTCTGATGGCCTACTTTAATAATACATTATACTATTAAAGTAAACCACCAAAATTTTCAATATTAAAAGAGCATATTGTTATTATAACCAAATACTTTATTTTGTCAATAGTTGTTATTTTTTATACTTAAAACCGCATTCTCCTTTGTAGAAAGACCATTCTTCACATTCTGTGCCATCTGGAAAGACACAAACACCATACTGACCACCATCTTTATCTTTTTCAAAATTTAAAGTATATCCTAAATTTATACAATATTCAGAAGCAGGATTAGCAATACTTGTATTGTTTTGACACTCACCTTTATATCTTATTTTCACATCATTTTTATCAGCCTCACATGAATTAGAATATGTTTTTCCATCAACTCCACATACTGGGTCATATTCCATTGTACAAAAGACATCTTCTTTATTAATTCTATTTATCACTTGGTTTTGAATATTTTCAATTATCTTTTTTGCTTCAGGAGAAATATTTAAATCTTCAAAACGAGTTAAAACTTTTTCAAAATCAATTTCCTCTTCCTTTAAAATGTCTTCAGCTAATTCGTTTAATTTGATAACATCTTCTTTTGAAAGATCATTTAATTTTCCAAATGCTTCTTGGTTTTCATTAATAACTTTTTTAGCAAACTCTTCAACAAGCATTTTTTGATAAATTCCTTTATTTTTCAAACCATCTTTATATTCTTCAACTTTTTGTTTTTCACTTTTTGTTAGGTTGGTATTGTCAATGTTTTGATTAATTATTCTTTCTTGAATCTGTATTAGTGCTTTCTTATTTTCATTGTCTGAAAGAACTTCTTCCATTTTATTTAAAATTTCTATTTTCTTGATTTCATTCATCTCCTTGTTTTGAACTTTTTCTTGAATTTTTTCTTTTACCTGTTCTTTGTTAGCAATATTAAAAGAAGCATTGGTTAATTTTTCCAAAGTATTGTTTTTTGTTTCTTGAATTTTTTCTTTATTTTGAATTTGATTTTCTATTTTCTCTAAAACAACCTGGTGTATTAAATTATTATTAATTATTTTATTTAATAATATTTCATTATTGGGATTGTTTTTATTTAATGTTGATGCGTAAGAAGAAAGTTTTTCTACTTCCTGAGTATAATTACTAAGAGCCTTGTTTACAGCATTTTCATTATTGGGATTGTTTTCAGCTATTTTTTCTACTTCAGCTAATTTTTGATTAGCAAAATCCATTCTTAATTCTGCTTTTTTGATTGGGCTAAAAGTTAAAAACATTTGTACCTCTCTACCAATATTTTTTAAAAAATAGAAAGGACTATCTGGAAGTAAATTAGGAGACGAAACATTTAATTCTTGAGCATTAACAAAAGTAAAAGTACAAAAGAAAACAAACAAACAAATTAGTATTTTTTTCATATTATTTTTCTTTTATTATTATATTTTTAAATTCTTCTATTGTTTTAACTCCAATATCTCCTTTTCCTCTTTTTCTTACGCTAACTGTTTTAGAATTCTTTTCTTTTTCTCCCACAATTAATAAATATGGTATTTTTTCTATTTCTCCTTGTCTTATTTTCTTAGAAATCGTTTCGCTTTCATTAAAAACCTTTACCCTGTAACTTTCTAATTCTTTTTTAACCTCATTGGCATATTTATTAAATTTATCGCTTATAGGTAGTATTTTAATCTGAACAGGGGACAACCAAAAAGGAAGAGCACCAGCATAATGTTCAATTAATACGCCAATAAATCTTTCTAATGAACCAGTTAATGCTCTGTGTAGCATAAGGGGTTTTTCTTTTTCTCCTTTTTCATTAATGTAAAACATTTGAAATCTGTCTGGTAAATTGAAGTCAACTTGTATGGTTGTGCATTGCCATTCTCTGTTCAAGCTATCTTTAATTTTAATATCAATCTTTGGTCCATAAAAAACACCCCCTCCATTATCAATATCGTAATCTATTTTGTGATTATTTAATACTGTTTCTAGGGCTTTAGTTGCTTTTTTCCACCCTTCTTCAGTACCAGCATATTTTTCTGGTCTGGTTGATAAGTATATTTTATACTCTTTAAAACCAAACTTTCTTAGAATTTTTAAACCGTGCTTTAATAATTTACTTAATTCTTCCTCTAGTTGATCTTGCATACACCAAACATGAGCATCGTCTTGAGTAAAACCCCTAACTCTTGTTAGGCCATGTAGTGTTCCTGATCTTTCAAACCTATACACAGTTCCAAATTCAGCAAGTTTAATTGGTAGTTCTTTGTATGATCTTAGTTTTGATTTAAATATCTTTACATGAAAAGGACAATTCATTGGTTTTAAAAGAAATTTTTCTCCTTCAATATCAATAGGAGAATAAATGTTTTCTCTGTAATTTTCCCAGTGTCCTGATGTTTGCCATAATGAAATTTTTCCAATGTGTGGTGTTTCAATAAACTCATAATCATTTTTTTCTAATTCTTCGTAAAGATAGTTTTTAATAATATTTCTTAAAATAGTACCATTGGGAAGCCACAAGGGGAGACCAGAGCCAACTTCATCGTCAAACATGAATATGCCTAGTTTTTCTCCTAATATACGATGATCTCTTGCTTCTGCTTCTTCTTTTAATTTTAAATAATCTTCCAGTTCTTTTTCAGTATTAAAAGCCAAACCATAAACTCTGGTTAACATGGGATTCTTTTCATCTCCTTTAAAATATGCCCCAGCAATCTTTTCTAACTTAAAAGCTTTGGGATTTAATTCTTTGGTTGATTTAATATGAGGACCACTGCATAAATCAATGAAACTTTCTGTTTCGTAAATTGAAATATCTTTTAGTTCTTTTAGTATTTCTAATTTAAATGGTTGATCTTTAAATATTTCCTGTGCTTCTTTTTTGGTAATTGATTTTTTCTTGAAAACAATATTTTTTTTAATATTTTCTCTCATTTTATTTTCAATTCTTTTTAAATCATTCTCATTAATTGGATTTTTTGTTTGGATATCGTAATAAAAACCATTTTCAATGGCTGGACCTGTTCCAAATTTAACATCTGGATAAAGTTCTTTTATACTTAAAGCTAAAATATGTGCAAACGAATGTCTAATTTTTTCCATATATTTTTTATGATTCTAATATTTCTTCAACTTCATTAGCAATTATTTTAGGCGAACCATCTTTAACATCAGTTCGACCCGTAATTGTAACTATTTTATTTTCTTGAAAAAGTTCAGGTGCTTTTTCAATCATTGAAGGAAAAACAACTACTTCTATTCTATCAGTTAAATCTTCAATTTTTATAAACATCATTGGCTGACCCTTTTTAGTAATAATTTTCTTAATACTAGATATTATTCCTCCTATTGTAACCAATTCTCCTTGAAGAATATATTTTTCTCTAGGATTAATATGTCTTTGTCCTCCTAAATCAGCATTAACCTTTTTAATAGACATTCCCATGTTATCTAATAAGTGCCTATATTTTTCTAAAGGATGCCCACTTACATATAATCCAAGCAATTCCTTTTCCCAGTTTAACTTATCATATTCATTAATTGCGTCAACACTTTCTAAATTAAAATTAGTAGAAATAACAGTTCCTCCAAAAAGTCCTTTTTGACCACTTTCTTTTATTTTCTTGGCATCCTTGGACCACTGGATAAGGCTTTCTAAATTTAACAATATTTTATTTCTTTCCTCTAATGAGTCAAAAACACCAGCTTTAATTAAACTTTCTAATGATTTTTTATTTAAAACTTTACCATTTACTCTTGTGATAAAATCTTGAATTGATTCATATCTACCATTTAACTTTCTTTCATTGATTATTTGTTCTACAATATTATAACCAACATTTTTAATGGCTGTTAAACCAAACCTAATTTGATTCTTATTAGGAACAACACTGAAATTACTGAAACTTTCATTAATATCAGGGGATAGTACTTCAATTTCCATTTTATTGCACTCTTGAATTAAAGTAGCAATTCTTTCAATGTCAGAACTTTCAGAAGTTAATAAAGCTGCCATGTATTCTACTGGATAATTAGCCTTAAGATAAGCTGTTTCATAAGCAATAATAGCATAACAAGCAGCGTGACTTTTATTAAAAGAATATCTAGCAAATGGTTCAATCCAATGCCATATTTCTTCTGCAATCTTTTCATTGATGTTATTTGTTTTCATTCCCTTAACAAACTTTTCTTTTTGTTCCATTAAAAGTTTTTCGATTTTTTTTCCAATGGCTTTTCTTAAAATATCAGCTTCTGATAAAGTAAATCCAGCCATGTCTTGAGCAATACGCATAATTTGTTCTTGATATAGGGGAATACCATATGTTGCTTCTAATATTGGTTTAAGCTTGGGATGAATATATTTAATTGTTTCTTTATTATGTTTTCCTTTAATATAGTCAGGAATATGTTGCATCGGTCCTGGACGATAAAGAGCAACCATAGCAATGATATCATCTATTTCAGTTGGTTTAAGTTGTTTTAAATATCTTCGCATTCCGTCGCTATTATGAACTAAAAAACCATTAGCTATAAAATTATTACCTGGAGCTTCCATGGCAATATCATAAGTCATTTCTTTACCACAATATTTTATTTCTTTTATTTTAACAAAATCAAAACTTTTTTCTGGTATTTTAGGACACTCCCAACTCACTAAGTTTTTATACTTTAACGCTAATTCGGCAAACCTAGTTGTATCTATTAAAACAAAATTTAAATGAGGATATTGTTCTATAAAAAGATTTATTTTTTCTTTATCTAAATCATGCATCCATCCTTTAATTTCATAAAAAGTATTTTTCTCTGGAACATAAAAATCAGGAGTATAATTAATAATTTCTCCGTTTTCTCTTTTCAAGCTAAAAGTTTTTGGTTCGTATTCGTAATTTAAATTATATAGTTTTAAAATTCTAGCAAAGTCTGCTTCCCACGAAGAACGAACATAATGCCCCAAATCGTTTCTAAATCCTCCTTTTCTATGATGGGGAGATTTACCAAACATTGGATTGTTTTCACCTCTATTTCTTTCAGAGTGTATTCTTTTAAATTCATCGGCTCTTTCTTTTCCCCATAATTCTTCTAAAGATCTTCCTTTTAATGCTTTTGATATTTTTTTAGCAGTCTCTCTCCACTTTTCATTATTTTCTGTGCTTATTCCATAATTCCATGGTTTACCACCTTGTTCATAAAAAGCTTTTACTGCTTTCCTAATATTTTCTCTAGAGTATTCTTTGCTTGGATTTTTATAATAACTTGCAGAACATTTATAACAAAAATTACTTCTTCCTTCTTTTCGACCATCAATTTGTTTGCCGCATTTTTGACAAGTGTTATAAATTAAATGTTTTGCTTTATTTTTCATTAAAATCTCATCTCCTTTTTTCAAATCTTTTAATTTTTTCCATCCATTTCTGGTTAAAAAATAATGATTTTTTGTAGATTTTATATACCAACCATTTTCTGCAATTAATGCATACACATCTTTTTCTCCGCTTTTCAAAACATCTACCATTTTATTTAAGTGTGCTTTACCATCACCAAAATATACAGAAGTTAATCTTTGTTTATTTTTTTTCTCATACAGTTTTTTAATAGTTGTATTTGAAACAATCGTATCTCCACTTAAACACTCTAATTGAAACACACCAACACAATCTCCTTTTCTAAAAATGTCGAAAGTCTTTTTATCATCAAGTGAGATTTTTTCAATATCAATATTTTCTCCTCTGACAGCATAAATTCTTTTAAGTGTTTCTTCAATAATGGTTAAATTTTTTAATCCTAGGAAATCCATTTTTAATAATCCCATGCTCTCAATAGCATGCATTTCATATTGAGTAACAATTGCATTCTCGTTTTGAGTTGGGTGTTGCAAAGGAACAAGATTGTCTAGGGGAAACCTTGAAATAACTACTCCGCAAGCATGAGTTGAAGCGTGTCTGGCGCAACCTTCAATCTTTAAAGCTAAATCAATTAATTTTCCTGCTTCAGGATCATTTTCATAAATATCTTTAAATTCAATAATTTTTTCTAATGTATCGCTTAAT
>DFZB01000034.1 GCA_002382025.1 Patescibacteria group bacterium UBA4067
ACTCTTTTTGCTCCCAATTCTTTAATTGCTCCTATTAGCTTATCTGTCATAACTGTTCCGTGAGGCATTCCAAATTCTTCTCCAATACTTACCCTAATTGATGGTGCAAATTGAAAAACAACAAACTTGTTTTTATCTTTCAAAACACTTTCTACTTCTTTTATTGAGTCTACTTCTTCAAAAGCAGCAACTGGACAATGAGCAATACATTGGCCACAATATACACAATCCTTATTTTTTTGCTTTGAAGGAACAACTTCAAAAAACCCATCGTGCTCTTGTTTTTCTAAAAAATTAACTCCTTGGTTTTTACAAACCTCTATACAATTTCCACAATCAATACATTTAGCACTTTTAAATAAAATTGCAGGACCAAATTCCATGGCTGGATATTCTTTTTTTCTATCTTCAAATTTTCTAATATCTATTTTATATTTATTAGCCAAAGACAATAAACGACAATTATAATTTCTCATGCAATCATTACAATACTCAGCATGCTGAGCAAAAAGCATTTCCAAATTAATTTTTCTTAATTTTGTTAATTCTTCTGACTCTGTTATTATCTCCATTCCTTCTTCTGCTTTTGTTGAACAAGAAGTATGAAACCCTTTCTTATCTTTTATTGAAATCAAGCAAAGCCTACACCCCTGAGAAGGCTTAAGATCAGAATGATAACAAAGACTAGGAATATCTATTCCGTTTCTTTGAGCAACATTTAAAACTAATTCTCCCTCATTACAAATTATTTCTTTTTGATTAATTAATATTTTTATTTTTTTCATAATTCTATTTCCATTACCTTCTTTAAAAAACTTCTAAAAGGAACAGGTATACTTCTTCCTAAAGCACAAAAACTTGATTCTTTCAAAGAAAACAATATTTCGCTAATCATTTCTCTGTTTAAGTCTCTTCTCTTAATCATTTCTCCCAAACGATATCCTCCCTCTCTACAGGGCAAACACTTATCACAATTACCATAATTAAAAAATTCAATCCATTTTTCCATTAACCTAAAAGGATCTGTTTTTAATTTATTATAAACAGTAATTGAACCAGCGCCTAAACAAGGAGTCTTTAATTCTTCTCTTAAAAATATTTCTCCGGAAACGCCTCCACCGGCTTGAACAAAAAAGTCAAAACTAGGATAATTTTTTGTTTCTTTTAAGATTTCTTCCATGCTTAAAGATTCTTTTAATTCGTATACTCCTGGGTTTAAAACATCTCCATTGATTGAATAAAATCTTGTTTTATCATATTCCTCTTTATTGATCTTACTTGCATAATAGAATGTTTCAACATTATTAACTAGGGTTGGACAATCAAATAACCCTTTTTCAGCTAAATATGGTGGCTTAAATCTTGGCTCAACTCTTTTTCCTTCTATTGATTCACACAAAGCACTTTCTTCTCCACCAATATATCCTCCTGTTTTTTTAAATAAATTGATTTTCTTTTTATTAATAATCTTTTTTAAATTCTTACCATATTTTAAATAATAATCTTTGTTTAAATAAATATATGCTTCGGATGCAGATAATTCTTCCATTGCTAAAACAATACCATTTATTAATTCTTCTGGATAATTTTCTATAATATACTTATCCTTAAAAACACAAGGCTCTCCTTCAGAGGCATTACAAATAACATATTTTTTTTCTCCTTGAGCCTTTTTTACTAAATCCCATTTTAACCATGTTGGAAACCCTGCTCCACCCCGACCCGAAAGGTCCGCTTCTTTTAATTTCAAAATTATATTTTTAGCCATAAATTTTAATTTATTGTGTTTAAATTATAGCACAAAAAACATTAAAAAAACAACCGTTGCCAAATTACATTAAAAATAGTATTATATATTTATATGAAAAAAGAATTATTCATTTTACCATTTGATCATCGTTCTTCTTTTATTAAAGACGTCCTTAAGATAAAAGGAAAACCAAATAAAAAGGAAAAAGAAACTATATCTCACTTAAAAGAAACTATTTTCTTAGGGTTTCTTGATTTCGTCAAAAACAAAAAGAATTTTGGAATACTTGTTGATGAAGAATATGGAAAAAACATAATTGAGCGAGCAAAAGAAGAAAAAACAATAGTTTCTATTTCTGTTGAAAAAAGCGGAAAACAGCAATTTGAATTTGAATATGGCAATAAATTCAAAGAACATATTAATAAATTTAAGCCTGATTATGTAAAACTTCTTGTCAGATACAACTTAAAAGAAGATAACACAAAACAGCTTAATAATTTTAAAAAACTAAATAATTTCTGTAAAAATAATGATTATAAAATAATTTTTGAATTATTGATTAAAAATAAATCGCAAGTAAGCAAAATAATTGAGGAAATTAAACAGGTTATTCAACCAGATATTTGGAAGCTCGAAGGAGATAATAACTGGAACAAAGTAATCAAATCAATCAATGAAAATTCCCAAATAATAATGCTTGGCAGAGGAGAAAACATAAAAATGGTTGAAAAATGGATTAAAAATGCTAAACCATTTAAAAAAATCATTGGTTTTGCAGTTGGTAGGACCATATTCATGAACCCAATAAAAAATTACTATAACAAAAAAATATCTAGAGAAATCGCTATTAAAAAAATATCAGGTAATTTTAAATATTTTGTTAATTTCTGGAAAAGTAATTAAATTTCGTAAATTTTTTCGTAAAAAGGAACAACACAATTTAATCCTAATTTTTCTTTTATTTTTTTACCCAACTCTAAACTAGATTCTTCTTCTCCGTGAACAATAAAAATATTACTAGGTTTTGGTTTTTGAATATTAGAAATCCATTTAATAATTTGTCCTTGATCTCCATGAGAAGAAAAAGAGCGAATAGAAGAAACATCTGCTTTAACTTTTATATTCTTTTTGTCTATTGTAACTGTTTTTGCTCCATTGGCTAAAGAATTTCCAAGGGTTCCTTCAACCTGAAAAGCAACTAACAATAATTTGTTTTTAGAATTATTTAAGTGTTTTTTTAAATAACCCCCTATCCTTCCCCCATTACACATTCCGCTTCCTGCCAAAACTATTTTTGCTCCTTTTATAGCACTAATTTTTTTGTATTGATTTGGTTTTTTAACATACTTAAGCCCTCTAAAATCAAATAAATCTTCTCCTTTTTTCATCAATTCAAAAGCTTGTTCGTCAAATAAATGAATAAAATCTCTGTAAATATCTGTAATCGTAATAGCTAAGGGACTGTCAAAAAAAACAGGAACAAAAGGAGTTTCTCCTTTTACTAAAAGACGTTTTAATTCAAATATTATTTCTTGACTTCTTTCTAAGGCAAAAACTGGTATCATTAATATTCCATTGTTTTTAATGGTATCGTTAATTGCGTCTTTCAACTGTTTTCTTCCCGCCTCTCTTGAATCATGAAAACTTGCACCATAAGTTGATTCTATGAAAACTATATTTGCCCCATTAATTATTTCTGGATTCCTTACTATTGGAGAAGAATCATTGCCTAAATCTCCTGAAAAAACCACTTGTTTTCCTTCTGTTGCTATTTCAAAAATACAAGATCCTAATACATGACCCGCATCTTTTAGTTTAATTTTAACATCAGGAGAAACTGTTTTTTCTTTGTTATATTCCAAAGAAACAAAATTATTAACTGCTTTATTAACATCGTCTTCAAAGTATAAAGGAGAATTTTCTTTTTCTTTTAAAAAAATTCTAGCTGAATCTAGAAGCATCGCTTCAGCAATTCTTTTTGTCGGCTCTGTTAAATATACATTACCCTTAAATCCCTCTCTATAAAGCTTAGGAATTCTTCCACAATGATCAACATGAGCATGAGTTAATAAAACAAAATCAATTTCGGATGGATTAAAAGAAAAGTTTTCATTTTTAAAATATGTTTCTTCGTCTTGAAACATACCACAATCAACCAAAAATTTTGATTTCTTTGTTTCAATTAAAATACAAGAACCTGTTACTTCCCTGCATGCACCGCAAAAAGAAACTTTCATAATTAAGGTTGAAATATCGATTCTGGTAAAAGAACAACCTCATTAATACCAGAAAATTGTTTAGCTGTTTTAATTATTTGATTAGCTAATAAAGATACCCTGCAAGATCCTCCACTAGTAAATCCTGGTACATCATTAAACTCTAAATACAATATCTCATCTTTTAAATTAACTCCTAATAATTTAAATTCTTCATTTGGAAATTCTGTGATAAATCCTGCTTCTTTTTCTTCTTCTTTGATTTCTCCCTTAATCAAAAGATTAATTGCATCTTGAATTGGTGTTCTGGTTAAATCAATTTCTCTTTCAACTGGTAAAACATAGTCAACTCCACATTTAATTTCCTTGTCTTCTAACTCATTGTAATAATATAATTGAATTTTTGTTTTTGGTTTTTCTATTTCTTCCCAATTAATATTTAAACTAGCTATTCCCATTGATATTTCAATATTAATTTTCTTTTCAAACAAATCATAGTTAGGATTTTTGTATAGCTTTTCATTTTCCATAACCAAACCATTTAATACCCTGGAAGATAATCCTGAATCAAGAATTAAACTAACTCCCACGTCTTTTGGTAAAGTAATATCAATTGAACTTACTCCAGCATTAATTTTTACATTAGAAGAAACATTGTTTCCTATTTTTAATTTTAAATTAGATGCTCCTGTATCAATATTAATATTTTCTGCTAAAACATCTCTAAAGTTAAAATTTAAATCAGCTGCTCCTCCTTGAAACATAAAATCAATTGGAATTGAATCGTTTATTTTTAAATACAAACTATTTTCAGGGTCTACTTTTAAAAATTTAATTTCGTCTAAAGGAATTATTGAAACAGATTGAATGTTATTTTCTTGTTTTGAGGAAATATTTAAATCCATAATATTACTAACCAATGTACCAAAAACAAGTTTTTCTTTTTCTCCACCATAAATATTAACTCTGCCAATACCGGTTTTTATGTTTATTTTTCCTTTAACCACCCCTTCTTCAAGTTCAACACCTATGGGAATATTTTTAGAATCAAAATGATTAAACTGATAAGAAAATATAGACAAAGACACAATGAATAAAACCATTAATAGTGTTATTATTCCTATAATATTTGAAACAATATTCTTCTTAACTAAAAAAGATAATCCCAAAAAGATTATAAGTAATGGCCACAAATTAAAAATATTAAAATCAAAAACAATAAATCCCAAGGCTTTTAAGAAATAAAAAAATCCAGATAAAATTATCATTAATCCTGCAAAAACTCTTATTAAATCAAAATCGCTGACATTGCATTGATTATTTTTTTTGTTCTTTTCCATTTTATTTTTTAATCATCTTAATACCAATAATTATAATAATCAGTGCTCCCACAATACTCCAATTAATCCAATTTAAAAAATTAATTCCCAATAGAGCAGAAGAAAGAACATTTAGTCCAAAAATGGTTATCAATACACCAACAATATTTCTTGCATCTTTTATCCAATTTCCATTTACTTTTGTTTCTTTGATTGTTTTCTTATTTTTTTTATCTTCTAGTGGCATTAAAATAGTAAGAATCAAATATAAAAATATTCCTGGCCCGCTGAAAAAAAGTAAAATAAAAAGAGCTCTAATTAATAGTGGATCAACTTCAAAATATTCAGATAATCCTCCGCAAACTCCAAATATTATTTTATTTTCACTCGAACGATATATTTTTTTATTATTCATAATAAAATTATTTATTCTTATATTTAAATTTTATCACTAAATGATAATATTATCAATCTTTTTAAAAATTAATATCCAGTGAAAACGTTCTTTCGTTTTCTTCTAGACCACTAGCATTATCATTTTTAAAAAATAATGTTCCTTTTTTTGATTCTTTTGGATCAAAAAACAAATAAACCTTAAAATATACTGGGATTTTCATCCAATTATCAATTATTTCTATATTAGAAACAGCTAAAACGTTATTATTTTCATCTAATAATTGAATTCTTCCTCCAATTGCTTCAAATGGTGCCCAACCATTACCATTAAGATAGCCCTCTACTTCTAAAAAATATTTAAGATCTCCTTCAATTATTCCTGATTGTTCTATTTTTTCTCCTTGCTTGGGAGATAAAACATATATTCCTTTATTAAGAGTAAAATCATGATTTTCAAAAATATCCTCGCTTAAATAATCTTTAATTTCAGAAAAAGGAAGAATTACTTGTTTTTCTCCTGCTGCATATGGTGCAACCTGATAAGGAGGGAAATAAAAAATAAAAGCATTTTCAGAAACAATAAATTTTTCGTAATTTTCTTGTTTTTCTCCCGCTCCATCTTTAATCCATGCTTCATCCGCATATTCATAGCCCAATAAATCTTCTATTGCATAACTTGATATTCTCTCTAAATAATAATTATTATTAAAGAAATCATCTAAAGTTAATTTGTTTTTTTCTATTATATTATATGTAAAACAATCCACATAATGATTGCCATGGGCCCCACCAGTATAGTCTGATTTATCAAACTTAAAACTAATAATGTTTTTATTAAGCATTACTGAAAAATAATCAATATTAAGAAAATATTTTGCTCCATTAAAAGAAAAATACTCTAAATCTTTAAATGATTCTATTTCAGAATCAACATATTCTTTAATTTCTTTATCAATTTCTTCAATTCCTAAAGAGGGGTAAGAAACAAAGATAATTTTTTCTTCATTTTCCTCTTTTATAATATTTTTAGTAATTTCTAATTCTTTGGGTAAATCATTTTGTTTAGAATCCTCTTGCTTTCCTAAAAACCAAAAACCAATAATAACAAGTAGTAATAAAATAATAATTAAAATTTGTTTTTTCATAAATATATTATACTATATAAACAAAGACGAAGTCAAATATTTTTAT
>DFZB01000070.1 GCA_002382025.1 Patescibacteria group bacterium UBA4067
CACCCTTGACAAAGTTTATAATTATTGATAGTATAACCATACTTTTTAATAAAGATTACTTTAATATCTTGACTATAGAATTTTTTTGCAATTAAATTTAAAAAAGTTTCACCCTTAAAAAATTAAAAAACAGGGCATTTTTTTGTTGTAATGCCTTGAATTAGTTTTTACAAGCATATGAAAAATAAAGTCAAGGACTTTTCAAAAAGTCAAGTTTCCTATCCTTTGCCAAGCTTAATCTTTTTGCAACAAGAAAGCGGAAGACAATTCTGGGAAGAGGAGTTAAGAGACTTATTTGCTGAAATTTCACCAGTAAAAGATTATACAGGAAAGGAGCTTGAGCTTTATTTTTTGGATTACAAGCTTGGAAACCCTAATTACGAATCTGGGTTTGATGCAAAAGAAAATAATGACTCATATGTTGCTCCTTTAAGAGTAATAACTAAATTGGTTAATTTAAAAACAAAAAGATCTCAAGAACAAGAGATATTTTTTGGTAATTTTCCTCTTTTAACAGAAAGAGGAACTTTTGTTTTAAATGGAGTAGAAAGAGTTGTTGTTTCTCAATTAATTCGTTCTCCTGGAGTTTTCTTTCCTCTAAGTATTAATAGGGGAAAAAGATGTTTCGGAGCAAAGATTATTCCTAATCGTGGTTCTTGGCTTGAACTTGAAACAGAGCATACTGGAGTGATAAATGTTAAGATAGATAGAAAGAGAAAAGTTCCAGTAACAACTGTTTTAAAAGCATTGGGTGGATATTCTGATAATGATATTTTAGATATGTTTGTTCCATACAATCAAGGAGAAGTAAACTATATTGAAGAAACATTAAAGAAAGATTTAGCTAAAAATCAAGAAGAAGCATTACTTGAAATTTATCAAAGATTAAGATCAGGGGAAATGGTGAATCCTGATGCAGCTAGAGAATTGATTTTTAACATGTTTTTTAATTTTGAGAGATATGACTTGTCAAAAGTAGGAAGATATAAAATGTGGTCACGTCTCCCAGAATTAAAACCTAAAAAAGACAGAGAAATTAAAAAAGAAGACAGAGTTTTATCTATTGAAGATATTATTATTGTTTTAAGAGAGATTATTAGATTAAATAATGACCCAACTTCTCATCCAGATCAAATTGATCATTTGGGCAATAGAAGGGTTAGAAATTTTTCTGAATTATTGTCTAGTAAATTAAGAGTAGGGCTTGCTAGAATGGCAAGAATTATTAAAGACAGAATGTCTACTTTGGAATTTGAAAATATTTCAGCAGGACAATTAGTTAATCCAAGGCCTTTTATTGCTCAAGCTACACAATTTTTTACTGCTAGTCAGTTTTCTCAATTCATGGACAATGTTAATCCTTTGTCTGAATTAGAACACAAAAGAAGATTAACTGCTACTGGTCCAGGAGGATTAACAAGAGAAAGAGCTGGTTTTGATGTTAGAGACGTGCAACCATCTCATTATGGTAAAATTTGTCCCATTCAAACCCCAGAAGGACCTAATGTTGGTCTTGTTACTCACTTAGCTTTATATGCAAGAATTAATCCTTATGGATTTTTAGAAACACCATATTTTAAAGTAGAAAACGAAAAAGTTACTAAAGATATATATTATTTAGATGCCAATGCTGAAGAAAGATACAATATTGCTCCAGCTAGTATTCTTTTAGATGAAAATGGAAAAATAATGAATGAAAGAGTGGAGGCAAGAATTAAGGGAGAAGCAGGAGAAATTGAAAGAGAAAAAATAGATTATGTTGATGTTTCTCCACAGCAATTTACTTCTGTTGCAACATCATTAATACCTTTTTTACAAAATGATGATGCTAATAGAGCTCAAATGGGTTCAAACATGCAAAGACAAGCAGTGCCCTTGGTTAATCCAGAAGCTCCTTTAGTTGGAACTGGAATGGAGCCACACGTGGCTAAAGATTCAGGACAATTAATTGTAGCCAAAGAAGCAGGAGAAATAATTAAGCTTGATGCAAAAGAAATTAAAGTCAAAGGAGAATCAGAAACAACAACCTATCCTTTAAGAACTTTTGATAGAACCAATCAATATACTAGTTTTCATCAAAAAGCAGTAGCTAATAAAGGAGACAAGGTTAAAAAAGGAGATATTTTAGCAGAAGGAGGTTCAATCTCCAATGGAGTATTAAGCTTAGGAAGAAATTTATTAGTTTCTTTTATTTCTTGGAGAGGAAATACTTTTGAGGACGCTATTGTTTTATCAGAAAGATTAGTAAAGGAAGATGTTTTTACCTCAGTTCATATTGAAGATTTTTTCTGTGATGTTAGAGAAACAAAACTTGGACCAGAAATAACAACATCTGATATTCCTAATGTGGGAGAGGATAAATTAAAAGACCTTGATGAAGAAGGAATTATTAGAATTGGAGCAGAGGTTGGTCCTAATGATATTTTAGTTGGTAAAATTTCTCCTAAAGGTGAAGCTGAATTAAGTGCTGAAGAAAGATTATTAAGAGCAATTTTTGGGGAAAAAGCAAAAGAAGTAAAAGATACTTCATTGAGATTAGAGCATGGTAAAAGAGGAAGAATAACTGATGTTAGAGTTTTTGCTAGAAGCGATGGTTATTCTCTAGATCCAGGAGTAATTAAGAAAATAAGGGTTAGGGTTTCTGAAGTAAGAAAAATCCAAGTAGGGGATAAATTAGCTGGAAGACATGGGAACAAGGGTATTATTGCTAAAATTCTTCCTAGAGAAGAAATGCCTTTCTTAGAGGACGGAACACCAGTAGACATTATTTTAAACCCATTATCAGTTGCTTCAAGAATGAATTTGGGTCAGATTTTAGAAACTCATCTTGGTTTAGCAGTAAACAAGTTAGGAATTAATGCTGCTACGCCTTCTTTGTCTGGTGCTAATGAAAAAGACATTAAAGAACAATTAAAAGAAGCAGGATATTCAGAAGATGGTAAACTAATATTAATTGATCCTGAAACAGGAGAACCTTTTCCAGAGAAAATTACTGTTGGATATATTTATATGATGAAACTAGCTCATATGGTTGAAGATAAAATTCATATGCGTTCAATTGGACCATATTCATTAATAACTCAACAACCATTAGGAGGAAAAGCTCAGTTTGGTGGTCAAAGATTTGGTGAAATGGAAGTTTGGGCACTAGAAGGATATGGAGCAGCTTATACTCTTCAAGAAATGTTAACCATTAAATCAGATGATGTTTTGGGTCGTGCTGCTACTTACGAGGCAATTCTTAAAGGTGAAAAGATAAAGAATCCTAATATTCCAGCATCTTTTAATCTTTTATTAGCAGAATTAAAAGCACTTTCCTTAAATGTAATTATTAAAGGAAAGATCATAGAAGAATAAATTATTAATTTAAAAAACAAAATATGTTTGTCTCTGATTTAGAATCAATAAAAATAAAGCTGGCTTCTTTTGAAGATATTTTAGATTGGTCTTGTGGAGAAGTAACTAAGCCTGAAACCATTAATTATAGAACACAGAGACCAGAAAAAGATGGTTTGTTCTGCGAAAAGATTTTTGGTCCCACCAAGGACTACGAATGTTTTTGTGGAAAATACAAGAGAATAAGATACAAGGGAATAATTTGTGATCGTTGCGGAGTTGAGGTTACTAAATCTTCTGTGAGACGTGAAAGAATGGGACATATTAAATTAGCCACACCTGTTTCTCATATTTGGTTTTTAAAAGGAATTCCTTCAAAAATTGGAATGGTTTTGGGTATTTCTTTAAATAAAGTAGAAGAAGTAATTTATTTCATCTCATACATTGTAACAAAAGTTAATGAAGACTCAAGAGTAAAAATTGTAGAAGAAATTGAAGAAGAATTTAAAAGCAAAAGCAAGGAATTAAAAAATGACAAAGAAGCTTTAGATGAATTAAAACAATCCAAAGAAAGAGCAAAACAAGAAGTTGCTTCAATAAAAAATTTAGCTGTTTTAAATGAAATTGATTATCATCGTTTATCTTTGAAATACGGAGAAATGTTTGAAGCAGGAACAGGTGCGGAAGTTATTAAAGAGATTTTTCAAAAAATTAATATTGACGAAGAAATTAAAAAAATTAAAGAAAAACTAAAAGAAAAAAAGATAACCGAAGAAAAAAGAAATATTCTAAGAAGATTAAAACTTTTTCAAGAAATGAAACATGCTAGTGTAAGACCTGAATGGATGTTCATTGATGTTTTACCAGTNNATAGATTAAAATATTTATTAGAAATTGGTGCTCCTGATGTTATTGTTAGGAATGAAAAAAGAATGCTTCAAGAAGCAGTTGATGCCTTAATTGATAACAAGATGCGTAAAGGAACAACAACTTTGGCTAGTACAGGAGGAAAAAGATTATTGAAAAGTTTGTCTGATATGCTTCAAGGAAAGCAAGGAAGATTTAGACAAAACCTATTAGGAAAAAGAGTTGATTATTCTGGTAGAAGTGTAATTGTGGTTGGACCTAATTTAAGACTTGACCAATGTGGTGTTCCTAAAAAAATGGCTTTAGAATTATTTAAACCATTTGTAATTAAAAAGATTTTAGAAAAAGAATGGGCTTTTAATGTTAGGGGTGCTTCAAGATTAATAGAAGAAGAAACAGATGAAATTTGGGGTTGTTTAGAAGAAGTAGTAAGGGAAAAATTAGTATTGTTAAATCGTGCTCCAACATTACATCGTTTGGGAGTGCAAGCTTTTTATCCTGTTTTGATTGAAGGAGAAGCAATTAGGTTGCATCCTTTGGTTTGTACTGCTTTTAATGCAG
>DFZB01000008.1 GCA_002382025.1 Patescibacteria group bacterium UBA4067
GGAAGCTTTAAGCCTTCCGCGGATTTGAGATTAGAGAGATTGATATCCTCTCCAATGCTTTCTGGAAGCTTTAAGCCTTCCGCGGATTTGAGATTATGAAGATCAAGATATCCTCCAATGCTTTCTGGAAGCTTTAAGCCTTCCGCTGATTCGATATTATAAAGATCAAGATATCCTCCAATGCTTTCCGGAAGCTTTAACCCTTCCGCGGATTTGAGATGACGAAGATTAAGATATCCTCCAATGCTTTCTGGAAATTTTAACCCTTCCGCGGATTTGAGATTAGAGAGATTGATGTCTTCTCCAATGCTTTCTGGAAGCTTTAACCCTTCCGCTAATTCAAGATCAGGAAGATAAAGGCTCCCTCCAATGCTTTCCGGAAGCTTTAACCCTTCCGCTGATTTGAGACTAGAGAGATCAAGGTCTCCTTTATGAAATTTAATGCCCCCCCTTAAAGCCTCTTCTTGTGTAATACTGATTTCTTCTTTAGAAAATCCAGTAATTAATGAAATATCTTTTTTTATATCTCTTCCTTGAATAATTTCATTTATTCTTGGGTCTTTTTGATATCCAAATCCTTCGATTTTAGAATCAATTTCATAAAGAAATCGCAAGTCTTCTTTGGTTAATTCTTCATCGTTTCTGTATTTTTTTTCTATAACAGTCAATGTCTTCATATCCTGTGTTTTCTTCTCATATTTTTCATGATCAGGAAATTCTTTTAATTTATCATTAACAATATTTCCAATATATGGATCAAGGTTTTGATCAGGAGCTACCCCTCTTACTTCTCCTATTTGATTTTTACCATTCATTCGAATTGCTGCTCTGGGAATGGTGGGATTACCTTCTTTGTCATAAGAATAGTAAACATAAAAGTCTCCGGATTTGAGTTGTGCTTTAGCAGTTGTTTCACCAGCAGTACACCATCCAGTTCCATGTCCTTGGAGAGACTCAACAAGAATCATATGATTAACTCCTTGATCATATTTAATCCACTCTCCTTTTGTTTTTATTAATTCGCTTTCTTCGGTTGGAGTTACTTTTTCTATGGCATAAGCATAAAGCTTGCCAAAGTTTTCACTTTCAAGAAGTTTAATGAATTCGGAATTGTTATCTGCTACTGTAATGTTTTCTTTTTTTGATTTCTTAACAATTGCATCTACTACAAAAGAAAGAGCCTCTCTGTTTAAATCTGGAAAAGGAGAAACCGTGTCTTTTCTTCTAGTGCCAAAGGTCTTTTTTTCTTTATCATAACCAGAAAGCTTGGTCATACTTCGTAAGGCCCAATACTTTGCCCACATTGGATAAGCATCTGCATCTTCAGAAAGAACATAATTTACCCAGTTGTCTAAAGTTGCTTTCTGGTCATTAATAATGGTTTCTATTGCTTGCGATCTTAGTTCTTTTGTAATTTCAATATCTCCATGACCCTGTTCTCTGGCTAGTCTTTTTTGGAATTCAAAGTAGCTTTCAGGAACATCTTCTGGTTTAATTACGTATTCTTTGTGGAAAGCATTATTAATTGCTTCCATTGATTCTTTATCACGATGTCTTTCATGAAAACTTTCTGCGTTTTTGAGCCATGTATCCATTCTATTTCTCTCTTGTTCTTCAGCATATTCATGACTAAGAATAACATGTTCTGATTTTTTCAAATCAGGATATTTTTTGCCCAACCATTCTCCTCCAAGATCTTTGTATTCTTTTTCAATCTGAGGATTATCTTTTTCTACGCCTAATTTTTCAGAAAGTTCTTTCCACTTATTTAATTCTTCTTCAATGGAATATATTTTTTGTTTTAAGTCGGAAGAAGTAGGTGAATTATTTAAAGATTCTTCAATCTTTTCTTCTTGATTTTCGATATTATTGTGTTCGAATTTTTCTATGGGCATAATTTTATTATGTTTTAATTGTATTCATTTATATTATCATAAAATCAAAAACCAGCACAATAGCTGGCTCAACTTATTTAACAAGTGACTCGTGCGCTTTAACTATGCTCGAGTTGGCAGGGGCTCGTGGAAGAAGTTAGAACTATAATTAAGCATAAAAAAATGCCTGAATTCATATTATGATTTCCGGCATTTGAGGTTGTTTTGGGCTATGTGTCCAATAATCCCACTTCTTTTCGAAATTTCTTCCAATATCTTTATCGGTGTCCTTGGATTAGCCGCAAGTAATGCCACAAGGACTTTGGTTGATCCTTTCTGGAATCTTTGTTCTTGAATGTTGTAGACTTTTTCAATAATTTCTTCGTCAGAATTGGAATTGATTGCGATCAGTTCAAGATTAGAACTATCCATCAAATAAAAGATAACATCTTTTGACGTTTCGTCGGAAGCGCAGAGTCGGTCCCGGATGTGTTTCTTCCATGCCAAATCTTTCTGATTGTCACAACCCTTGTCAGGCTTGAAATAATAATGGTCGAGTATATCAATCTTTATCTTTGATCCTGAACTGGGATTAAACAGTATCTTTTCAATTATGTTTACCCGGAATTCGCGCTCTTCACTTAATAGTCTATAGGTTAATCCGTTGTAGGCAAGGGATAGTATCTTTTTTATCATTTTTTCCGGAGTTGCCGGATTTTCCGCTAAAGCCTCGATTGGATCCCAGGTCTTCCTTTCTGAGAATATTTTCCAGAGGATCTCGATTGGAGTAGCAGGATTTTTTGCGATACTTGTCAAGATGTACGTGTTTCCGTATCTTTCTACCAGGGCAGATATTATACTTGGCGGAGTATCGTGGTTCGAAGCAAGTTCTTCAACTAAGATACAATCAGGAGTTCTAAAATAACCATCTATCCTTTTTTCGATTACGACATCCTTAATCATTGCGAGCAAAAAATCTTCGGGTACTTTTTTGGGATTTTTCGCAAGTTCCATTTTTACATCGTTTTTTAGCATTTCGACTGGTACAGTCGCAATGCCTCCATCTCCGAATCTAATCATTGCCATAATAGTCTCCCGGCCGAAAATCACAGGATACATTCCTCATAACGGCCCGACTTAATCCCCATAAAGGCCTAAGTCGGACCGTCAAATTTTAAGAACTATTTAAGTAGTACATTAAAAAAAATTAAATGTCAATCATTGTAAATGATATACACAAACATGTTATTTTTTTAAAAAACCACGCAATTCGTGCGCTTTAACTACGCTTAAGTTAGCAAGAGTTCGTGGAAGATGTTCGAGCTGAGGTTATAATTAAAAAATGAAATTATTTTTCTCCATGAGAAATATTGGTTCCGTCTATTTTTTTGTATAGTATCTTTTTAAGTCCTGTCCACCAATCAGTAAATCTTGTTTTTGTCATTTCTTCAAATATTTCTTTAGCAGAGTCTGTTTCTATTGCTTTGCCTACATTAGTAACCCAATCTATTGCTAAAGTGTTTCCTAAATCATAGTGTTCTTTTGCTGAGAAAGCTGCTTCTAACCAATCAGCATCTTTAGCTATTACACCTTCTTTCGTTGTTCTTTCTTCTATTTCTATAAAATAATTTGTGATTTCATTTTTTGCTCTTTCTGGCAATAATTTTGCTTGATCCATAAAAGCATTTTTTTCTGCCTCTTTGCTATTTATGTATCTAGATGCAACTTTATGTAAATCTCCTATCCTAATCTCTCCGTTGTCGTGAAATATTAAAATAGAGGCAACTCTTTCTGGGCTTAAATTTAAATTGTGTTTTTCATTTTCTAATATTGTTAATATGTAACCTATTTGAGCAGCTCTTAATGCGTGTTCTCCGATAGAATGTAAATTGGTTGCACCAATTAACTTCATTCCATTATGAAGTTCCTTACTCAATATACCCATTTCAAATATATAATTAACAATGTCTTTTTTATTCATGTAAATAAAATATCATAGAAAAAAGAAACAATCAATAGTATTTATATGTTGTATGGACTCATGGAAGATGTTCGAATTGAGACTGTAAGAATTTATATATAAAAAAAGCTTTAATCTTTTAAAGCCTTTGAAATGATTTCTTTGGTAATTATTTTTACGGATCTTTTAAATGATGGTTTGTTGAATTTGCCTTGAGAAATATCTCTAGTCGATGATTTTATATAATGCCAATGTATTGGAGAATTTTTAGTTCCAGAAATAAGGATTGGCCCACCAAGAATTGCCACAGGATAAACATCAATAAGATTACCGTGCTTGGTTATTATCCAAGAATGTTGGTAGTTTGGATAAAGATATCCATCCTGGTATTTTAATGAAAAAGCTTTGGCTATTGCTCTGGCTAAAATGTGGCAAGATAATATAATTTTTTCTCCGTTTTCATCTTTTCCCAAATCTATTTCTGGAAGATTATTAATAGCATTTTTAATTTTTTCAAACAACTCTTGATCTTCGGTGTTTATATACTTAATAACAAAAGGGATCACGAATAATTCCTCCTAAAGTCAATCTATCAATTTTTAAATGTTTGTCAATAGTGGTGCAGGTAAGAAATACTTAGAACTCCTATCCTTCAATCAGTGTAAGGGTTCTTTGGGTGTCTTACCGATAATCAATTTGAGGTGCCTAGGTCTAGGTAAAATGAGACAAGTGAGACGGTAACTGTACCCCTTTATTTTAATAAAAAAAAGAGTCAATAATGACCCCTATCTTCCCTTGCCTTGTCGTGTATAACACTCATAGCTGCAAGAAGACCAAGTTGTTGAACTGGCGTGTCAACGTTGTGACAACTGAATTCGCAAACTCTTCCGAATGATGATTTCTCCAAAGGATGAATTCCACAACGATCGCCCGAGAAGTTTATCATTAGCCGTCCATTGGCTTCAACGTTTACCCAGAATTCGTCTCGGTAAAGATTTTTGTCTTTTTTATAATAGCAATGGAAGTGTATTGCTTTCATCGCTCTCACAGCTTCATCAAAGACAATTTTCTTTTTTTCCTGGTTGTTATAAAGCCAGTGGAGGTAATTGCAGAATTCTGCGCTCCACACTCCTCCGATACCGGATCCTCCTATTTCTTTTGAACACACAACATCTAGAACAATCAATTGATTGATTTTAGATGTTGTTTCTTCATCAGGAGAATACATTTGAGGGTATCGAAATAAGACAGATAGACTGGCCGAAACTGCAGAAATTGATTTGTAGTCGTGCGAAATTTCTTTTTTGGTTCCTTCGCAATAAGAACAAGACCTTTTGAAATAGTCGTTCTCTCCTGTTCCCTTACAGTGCGGACAAGGTTTGTCGGTTAGCATATCGATAGAAGGAATAGGAAAGAATATTTCCACGAACTCCCCTGCATCTTTCTTGATTCCAGCGTGGTCAAATCCGAAGAATTGCATACTGTCAGACATTTTTGAAAATTCTCGGAAATCGAATTTCTCTAGAAGAAAATCAATCATTTGATTGTCTTCAAGGAGATTGGCGACTTCTTTGTGTATTCCAACTGCTATACCAAGTGGATTGTCCCCAAAGGATATCCAACACCAGCAAGGAATATCCCTGCGTTTCATTTCTTCTCTCAACATGTAAACATCACCCGATTAAATGAACTAAGAACTGTAAGAAAAGAATACAATAAAAATATGGAGATGTAAAGATTCATAGGTAATGTGCACACACATATGGCGGTTTAGATATTTTTGTTGCAGGGGCTCGTGGAGGACGTTAGAAATAAGATTGTTGTGGTTTATAAATAAAAAAGAGAAGCTTAACGAAATCATTTTATGATTGCTTCTCACGTTTTTACTAATTTAGAGCATCTTCCTCTGTGTTAAATGGTCCCTGCACAGCAGATATTGAACAATGTTCGTTTTTTGTTAATTCTCGTACTTCTTTCTCCAAAGTTTCAGAGTTAGGGGAAATTATTTTTCCAACCTTGAGAAAATTCGTCCCTTCTTCTCTCCAGAAATATTCAATCCTATAAAAGCATCCTTTTTTAGGATTAAATTCATCGGATAGATAAATGCCGAGCGTGTTGTCATTGTGTCTGATCCACCAACGATTATCTGCTCCAGCTTTGGCCTCTATGGCTCCTTCTTCGTTTGGTTTTCTGATACTACAATGTTCTTTTGCTATACCCATACTATTGGCATTCTTTAAAATCCCAATAATTTTTACTCGAAGCCCAACTTTTACTTTGTAGTGATCCATTTTGAACACCATTTTTCAAGCAACTTTATTGTTAATATTATAACATATAAAATGATATATTGTCAACATGGTTTGGTAATATGCACACACATATTGCACTTTAGATATTTTTGTTGTAGGGGCTCGTGGAAGAAATTAGAATTGAGATTGTAAAGATTTATGTATAAAAAAAGAAGCTTTACGAAACCTAATTAGGTTTGCTTTTCTACGTTTTCCCAATTATCGGAAAAAGGTAATGACCATGACAGGCCGTCCAGGGAATCTAAAATAATTGCGAAAAATAATTTTTTAATGTTCCACTCTTCCTTCCTCTTCAGAAAAGTCACACAAGTGACATGAACTCAGAAGACAAAGAGAATTCTATACGAATGGTTCTTGAAATCCGTTTTCTTTCATAAGCTTTTGAACTCTTTTTGCGCCAACAAGAGTTATGGGTTTTGCAAAAACCCCCAAAGAAATCATTGTTTCTTTCATCATAAACACAACCTTTTAAAAGTGCAATATGTGTGTACACATTACCGATGAATCTTGACATAGCAATATTAATATTATATAAAACAATAAGTGATATCCTTGTTTACAATCTCGTTAATCATTGGGGCTGTAGTGTCCTGCTTTATAGCAACGATGCTATATGTTCGTGATCGTCGATATCGATTAAGATCAGTTAGGCCAGTTGAGGCATATTGGGTTGGGATGTTTGCTATTTTAATATTTGTGGTTTACTCACTTTTAATAACCACAGTATTTGTTGGTTGGAAGTTGTTATCGACATAAGAATTTGTCCGAGGTTGAAAAAGGACATTAAATAAACCTCTTTTTTTATACAAATTATCAATGAGTGATTTTTAAATTTGCAGGCAAGCAAGGCCTAGAATCCTTACCTTCTAAGTGGTGTAATGGTTCTTTAGGGGTCTTAGCGATGGCTAATTTGAGGTGTCTGGGTTTGGGTAAAATGAGATAAATAAGACAGTATAAAAGGAATTTATTTGACAAGTAAGTTGCGATGTCGATGGTATAAGCTTGGAACATTTTTGAAGTTTTGTGTATAAAAAAAGACTTTTTAAGTCTTTGTTTTTAACTTTTTGAAGCGATCTTCTTCCCAGTAGATTGCTCCTTTTTCACATGTGGACGAAGAAGCAATCCCAGAGGCTATTGTTATGGCTTCTCCGAGAAGAATCCATACTGGCTCAGAAAGATTGTTTTCGTTTGCTGAGATATTAGGAGGAAATAATACAATAGCTTGTTCTTGATACTCTCTTCCAGGCCCGTTTCCCGTTAGAAATGGAGCTCCGCGAATCTCAATTTTGGGAAGAAAATTCTGTTCGTTTTTTTCTGGTAATCTGTGCCAAATTTCGAAGCGGGTTGATTTGCTACCTAGATTTGACAAAGAATATTCCGTGTAGGCAATAAAGCCCTTATCGTTAATCTCCAAGACATCATACTCTTGTCCATTCCGATTAATTTTTTGTGGTTTGGATTTATTCCAGTAGCTCGTAGCAAGGCGACGAAATACCAATAGAGGAATATCTTTTACGTCTATCATTACTATCATCCTAGCTCAGAAATTTTAAGAGCTAATAAGATATTTACAATTTTAATTTAATAAGTCAATAGCAGTAATTCATCTTTCCTTTTAGACAAAAACCAACACAATAACTGGTTTAACTTATTTGACAAGTAAGTTGCAGGCCGAGTCGAGCTCGAACCCCAGGGATATAGACCCCACAAAGAAAATTTAAGTAGTATTATCTTGTTGTTTAGACGCGACTCGAGCTATTTAAAAAAGTGACAAAAGTGACACAAATTGCATATAAAAGTTATGTTGCATTGTCATTTTTAAGAAAAAGAAGCCACTCTTTTTCTAGTTGATTAACGTTTTTTTGATAAATTTTTTCTACCTCTAATAAGTTTTCAGTAACCTTTTTTTTCCTTGAGGTATTTTGATACATCTTTTTAAAATTCTCTTTACCATGAGACTCAATAAGATATTTAATAAAAGATCCAACCTGAGGATAAATAACTGTTGGCTCTACATGTTCCCAATTATTATTATTGCAGAGCAAATCTATTGAATATAGTTTTTTCCCATCCACTAATTCTTTAGTAGCCAAATGTAAATTTCTGTTCAAAAAAGTGTTTTCCATGTATTGAGCTAATCCTTCGCAAAACAAATAAATAGATAACCCCCAAGGTAGTGATAGTAGGTGGGTGTCTTCGTGTTCTCTTATAAACTTACACTTTTCATTGTAGACAACATGAATTTCGAATTTTTTAGGATTATTATTCTCTAATTCTTCCCAAATTGCATTGCCCGGACTGTCGTCCCCCATTAATAAAATTTTTTCCTGTATTGATGAATATATGTAATAATCAATCTTTCTGTTATTATCTAGTTCTAAAAAGGAAAGTATTTTTAAATGATGCTCTTCTTTTAGTTTAATAATTTCTTTAATGTTTTTTTCTGCTAAAGAATTTTTTTGAAAATTAAAAACATAATGAGGAGATTCCTCTTTATTAAAAGGACAGACCAAATAATCATTTTTATACCATGGTATGTCTTGTGTGTATTTCATTGGTTAAATATAGCATAAAATAAAATATAAAAAAAAGTCTTTTTTTGAATAATTTCTTACAATAATTAATATTTTAGATTTTTTAAGTTTTCTTGAAGTTTTTCGTAATTTAAAAATGATTGAAATGGACTTTTTAATTTAATTCCATATTTTTTACACATTTTTACATCTTCTGAGTCGTAACTTTTCCACAAAAAAGCATCGTTTTCTTTAGATCTAATAGATATTTTTAAAAGTTCTTTACAATATTTTTCTTCTTCTTTCTCTGTCGGGCTTTTATAATTTATTATTACTATAGCTAAAATTATGATTATTAAAGAAGTTGTTACTATTTTTTTGTTCATATTTTTAAAGTTAAAAATAAACACCTTAAAATAATAAGGTGTTTCCATCAATAATATTGATTAATAAATTGTATCTTGGTGCAATCATTGTTTTTTTTAAAAACTATGCGACTCGTGCGTTTTAACTACGCTCAAGTTGGTAGGCCAAGTCGAGCTCGAACCCCGGGATGTATACCCCACAAGGAAATTTTAAGTAGCTTTATCTTACCATATCTACGCGACTCGAGCTTTACTAAATATATCTTTAATAATTTCAAATTCTTTTTTTGTTTCTTCTAATTCTTTTGCTCCCTCTTCCTTTGTTTCGCGAACTTTATTTATTGTAAAGTCATATCTAATATCTTCAAAATCTTGAATGGTAAAAATTTTTTCATCTCTTGTTGTAATTTTATAATATTTAAAGTTATTTTCTATTTTTTCGATATGTTTAATGTTTACTTCTTCAATTTTTTTTGGAGAAACTAAGTTAAGAAGTTCATTTAACTTATGCGATTTTAATTTACTACGTGGAGCTTCAAGCTTTTTTATATATTCTTCTTTTCCAATAGATAATATTATTAATAGCTTTAAAATTAATTCAAAATTATAAGAAAATAATATTTCTATCGATCTATTATATAGTCCCCCAGTTAATTTTGGACAAACATCGCTAAGTGAGTATTCTATAAACATAAGATTACTATCAATGCGACCAATTAGATAACTTTTATAATCTTCTTTCTCTAGAACGTCTTTTTTAGCTTTTTTTATAATTTTTCTAAAATTATTTTTTTCTTCGTCGTTCATATTTAGTTTTTTTAACAACATAAAACACCTTAAAATAATAAGGTGTTTCCATCGATAATGTTGATTAATAAATTGTTTCTTGGTGTAATCATCGTTTTAAAAACTACGCGACTCGTGCGCTTTAACTACGCTCAAGTTGGCAGGGGCGGTAGGATTCGAACCCACAAGTCTTCTTTTGGAGAGAAGCAGTTTGCCGTTGAGCTTACGCCCCTAAAGCTAATTATTTCTTAGCTTCTTTATGGATTGTATGTTTCTTGCAATATTTACAGAATTTACTTAATTCTATCTTATCCTCTACACCCTTTGATTTAATAGTGAAATAAACAGATTTCTTACAATCTTTACATACAAGCCTAATTCTTTTTTTCTTTTTATTTGTTGCCATATTATTTATTATTTAATCTTTAAAAAATAATCGGAGCCGATGGGGAGAATCGGACCCCCGACCTTTCCCTTACCAAGGGAATGTTCTGCCACTGAACTACATCGGCAGTCAAGTGGGCAAGGAGGGACTTGCACCCCCGAAGGCCGAAGCCACCTGATTTACAGTCAGGCCCGTTTGACTACTTTGGTACTTGCCCGATGAAAGTATATTAGCAAACTTTTTATTATTTTTCAATAACCTTTTTTCTCTTATCTCTCCAGCTTTGTATTTCTTTGTGGTTTCCAGATAATAATACCTTAGGAACCTTCCATTTATTGAATATTTCTGGTCTTGTGTATTGAGGATATTCAATAAATCCCCCATTCTTGGTTATTCTTTGTTTTAATAGCTCTTCTTTTCCTATTACATTGGGTATTAACCTAGCTATTGTTTCAATAACAATCATGGCAGGAAGCTCTCCTCCCATTAAATCATATTCGCCTATTGATATATCTTCATCAATTAATTTATTTATTGTTTCGTCAACTCCTTCGTATCTTCCACAAATTAAAATAATTTGATCGTATTTTTTAAGTT
>DFZB01000011.1 GCA_002382025.1 Patescibacteria group bacterium UBA4067
TAGAATTTATGTTAACAAAAACTCCATTTGTTGCATCTTATGGAGAAGCATATAAAGAATTATTTCGTGTTGGAGGTCTTGGAAATTTTATAAAAAATTCTGCTGAAAATTGGGAATCTAAGCTTTTATATGTCCTAGATAACTATGAAACCGAAAAAGAAATAATGAATGGAAAGCCGTTTGAATATGCTTTAACATGGGATTATATGAGTGGCGTTGATTATATGGTTAAAACATATAAAGAAATTGCTAAAGAATTGGCAAACAGAGATTTGTAATTATAAAAAATTGGTACTTGACAATGAATGTTCTTTTTGATAAAATAGGCATAGATAAATAAAAAAGGAGATAAAATGTATACATCAAAATATAATCATCTAAATTTCGTAAAAGAATATTCATTGGTTTTATCTTTAGATAAAGATTCAAAAACAATTCAGAGTTATCTGAGTGCTATTGATAGATTTTTTGATTTTTTAAATATTCAATCTAATGAAGATTTGTTTTATATTTCAGCATTAAAAGGAAGAGAATATCAACAACATTTGAAAAATCAAGGACTTTCTAATAATTCAATTAATACTTATTTCTTATTCTTAAAAGTATTTTTTAACTGGTTAGTTAGCGAAGAAAAAATTGAAAAATCTCCTTTGACTAAAGTAAAAAACTTAAAAGCAAATGAAATTAATAGGGCTTTCTTTAGCGAAGAAGAAGTGAAAAAATTTTTTGAACATTGCAAAACCAATGAAGAATTTGCAATGTTTGGAATTTATTTTACAACTGGATTACGAAGATCAGAACTAATTAATATAAAATTAAATCAGTTAGATGGATATACCATTCATGATGTAATTGTAAAGAGGGGGAAAACAAGAGATATTTATATTCCAGATGATGTTTTAGTATATTTAGCCAAATACTTAAAACAAAGGAATAGAAAATATCCTGACAATGAATATTTGTTTGTTTCTAATTGGGGTAAAAAATTTTCTGGTGAAGGAATTAGATATAAATTCAATTCTATTTTAGAACGTGCTGGATTTTCAAAAGAAAGAATCAAGGAACTACATGTTCATTCTACAAGACATACATTTGCAACAAATTTATTAAGTAACGGAGAAAATATGAAAACCACTCAAGAAAGTTTAGGTCATTCTGATATTCAAACAACTCAAAAAATTTATGCCCATATACATAAAAATCGTGTGTCAGAAGCAATGAGAAATCAATCTATTTTATCTTAAAAAAGGGACATTAAAAGTGAAAAAAATATTGTTTAAAATAAATAAATTCTTTAAAAAATATAGTCCTTCATTATTATTAGAAGATTATTTTTATGTGTTTTTATTTATAATGTTTATGATAGTGTTTTGCAATATTGGTTGGATTATTATTCAATATATACATTTTTTATTTAATTGAAAGGAACAATAATGAAAAAGATTCTAAATAATAAAAATAGTATCTCGTCAACAAAAACAATTATTGACGAAATACGAGGCGCAATGTATGAAGATAAAACAATATCCATAAAGTTTTACGAAGATGAACTGGCTTTTTATCTTTTTGAAGGAGAAACTGGAATCTATCTGAATAAGTATAATTATAATTATCATCCATATGTTGATTTTGAAGGATATGATGGATCAAATGCTCGTTTAGGTATTGAAGAATTACAGGTTGTTTGCAATATAATGGAAATAATTGAAAATAACTTAGAAGTAGTTTTAAGTTGGATTAATACAAATTAAACAAACAAGAAAGGATAAGATAAAATGCATCATTATATTTTAGATATAGAATTAAATAATGGAGAATATGCTATAACTGATGGTTATTTGACTGATGATTATGAAACGGTTAACACATTTAATAATTCAATAAAACCAGAAAAAATTATATTTCAAAATAACTATGCTACAATTGTTTATTGGAATGATGGAACAAAGACTGTTGTTAAAAAATCAGAAAATGATGAATTTATTCCAGAAGTAGGTTTTGCTATGGCTTTAGTAAAAAAAATGTATGGAAATAGATCAGAAATTTTAAGATGGATTGAAAATGCTGAAATAAAGGAGTAAAATGTACATATATATGTTATAAAGTACATTAAATGTAACAAATATTTTACAAAAACTACCAATAAAATCTAGGTTTTATTTAAAGGGATGATATGAAGTTAATTTCACACGAAGAGGCATTACAAGAAGCATTGAAAGATCCAAAATTCAATATTGAATATAAAAAGATTTGTTACCAAGTTGATATTGTAATTGCTATCTATAATGTTAGAGAAGGTCAAAAACTAACACAAAAACAATTTGCTAAAAAATATAAGATATCCTTAAAAAAATTAAAAAAGATTGAAGATGGAGATTTTGAAAATATAACATTGGGATTTTTAGAAAACTTGTTTAAAAAATTAGGATTATATATGTCTATTAAAATAAAAAATTTTAATGAAGATTTGGAGGATTAATTGGACAGATATTTATGTATGTTTGCCGAAGGAACACAGTATCAAATGGTGATGATTCATCAAAATGAATTAATGGAGAAACATTTTAAAACCATTTTTAATTATACTGGAAAATGGTTAGAAGATGCTGGATTTTATGATTTACCTAATGCCAGATACATTTTAGAAAATTTAAATACGGGCTATGGAGGATGTTCTTGGAAACCCTTTATTATGTTAAAATCTATGGATCACATTAAAGAGGGAGATATTCTTTTTTATATGGATGTAGCAGATTATGTTTATAATGATAAATTTTATGAATGGGTTGAAAATCTGGTAAATAACGAAATGGATGGATCTTTCTTTAATATTAATTATTGGAGACATGGAGATTGGACTACAAAAAAATGTCAAGAAGTAATGGAATGTGATAATGATGTTTACTATAATTTAAGACAGCTTGAAGCTGGAACTATAGCCATGATAAAAAATGAAAAAAATATTTCTTTATTAGAAGAATGGTTAAAATGGTGTCTGAATCCAGATGCCATATTAAAAAATCAAAATCCAAAAGAAGAAAATCAACCAACATTCGTAGATCACAGAATGGATCAGTCAATTCTTACAAATTTATTTTATAAACATGGATTAAAAGGTATTGGAATGGAATACGTTAGTCCTGCTCCTCATGGATATATCGTTTATAATTATTTTGAACGTGGTATGACTGGATTAGAGGGAAAGAATAAATATGATTGATAATTATGGAAAAAGAAATGAAGAGAATAGAGATTTATTTATTGAAAAAAATCTTTTATCTATAGAAAAAGGAAAAAGAATTCTTGACGCTGGTGCTGGAACACAAAAATATAAAAAATATTGTAGTCATTTAGAATACATATCACAGGATTTTGCAAAATATAATGGACATGGAGATAACATTGCTTTACAAGTAGAAAATTTTGATTATGGAGAATTAAATATTGTGTCTGATATTACGGAAATTCCAGAAGAAAATAGTTCTTTTGACGTAATACTTTGTTCAGAAGTATTAGAGCATATTCCTAGACCAGATTTAGCCATAAAAGAATTTTCCAGACTGTTGAAAAAAAATGGAAAATTAATATTGACTGCTCCATTTTGTAGTTTAACACATTTTTCTCCATTTCATTTTTTTACAGGATTTAATATTTATTGGTACGAGAACATTCTTCCTTTAAATGGATTTAAAATAGAATATAAAGAATCAAACGGTAGTTATTTTGAATATTTAGCTCAGGAATTATATAGACTCCCATATGTTATGGAACAATATGTTGAAGCAAAATTGACAGATAATGGAATAAATCTTGTAAATGGAGTTTTAAATATTTTACATTCTTTAGATGATGCGAAAGAAAATAAATCAAATGAATTGCTTAATTTTGGATATCATATTATAGCAAAAAAAATAGATTAAAAAAGTAAAAATATTAATAATAAAAATGATTGGAGAAATATTGAGCAAAAATATATCTATTGTAATGCCAATCCATAATCAAGAACTAATTATAGATAGAATTTTATATGGAATTTATAATAATTCATCTAAAAATGTAAAAGAATTAATATTGATTCTTGATGGTTGTACGGACAACACAAGACCAAATGTAGAAAAATTTTTAGAAACATATAATAAGAACAATAGGTTTAAAGTAAAATTATTTATTACGCCAAATATATTTGAAGTAAAGTCTTGCAATATTGGCTTTAAAAATTCTACTTGTTCTTGGATAATAAACATTCAAGATGATATTGAAATTTTAGAGAAAGATTTTGATCAAAGATTAATGAAACCATTTAATATTATGGAAAATTTAATAGCAACAGGGGGAAGGGATGCTCACAATGTTTCTTTAATAAATAATGTTATATCTTGGACTGATATGGCGGGAAGAGACGCAAAATTTCCTTCCCTAAAGGAAAGAAATAAATTTTATGTTCGTGATATAATCAATCGTGCTCCTATTCTGTTTGATCATAAAAAACTAGAAGAGTTAAATTATTTAGATGAAGATTTTGCTCCAATTTGCCAAGATGATACGGATTTATTTTTACGTGCCTACAAAGAAAAAGGTTATTTATGTGGATCTTATTTAATAGAGTATAATTCTCCGTTAGAGTGGGGTGGAACAAGAAAAAGCTTTGAAGTAAGTAATTTCGTTCATTGGTCTGAACAAAAAAATATGCAATTGCTAAAAGAAAGACATTATGATATAATAGTAGGAGAAAAACATAATTTTGAAATTAACATATAAAGGAGTAAAAAATGAATTTTCAAGAATATTCGGAAAAATATTTTACATTACCAATTGATTGTGATCCAATAGATAAAGCACTTAAAGGATTGAAATATTGTGTAAAAAATAATATTTTAATTGTTGTTGCTGGAAATGGTGGATCTGGTTATACCGGAAGTCATTTTGTACAGGATTTAATAAAAGCTTGTTATGCTAATGCCAAATCATTAAATGATAATTGGGGATTGTATTCTGCAATATCTAATGATATTAATCATGATCTAGTGTTTGTAGAACAATTAAAGCGAATTAATAGTAAATATCTATTTATAGGAATTAGTTTTTCAGGTAATAGTGAAAATATTATTCAAGCAGTTAGACATACTAAATATATTGATAAAATGCCTGTATTAGGTCTTACAGGAAACTTAGGTGGAAGATTAAGAGCAGAATCTAATTTAAATATCAATATTCAAACAGATAATATTTATGTTGGAGAGGGTTTTCATTCTTTGATTTTACATTATTTTGTTGATGAATTGTCAAAATCAATTTAAATTAAATCCTTGACTTTTTTATTCAAATGTAGTAAACTGATGTTCAACAAAAAAAAACACAATAAGGAGAATTAAGTTGATCATAGCAAAAACTCCACTTAGAATAAGCCTTTTTGGTGGCGGTACAGATTTTCCCGATTATTTTAAGGATAATCCTGGTCAAGTTTTATCAACTGCCATTGATAAATATACTTATGTTATTTTGAACAAAAGATCTTTTGATGAAAAAATAAGATTAGGATATTCTAAAACAGAACTTGTAAATTATGTTTTCGAGTTAGATCATGAATTAGCAAGAGAATCCATTAAATTATTCAATATTTCTGGAATAGAGTTGTCAACAATCTCAGATGTTCCAGGAGGAGTTGGATTAGCAACAAGTAGTTCTATTCTTGTAGGAATGTTAAATGCTTTAGCAACATATTCTAATGTAGAATTTGATGTTTCCCATCTAATTGATTGGGCTATAAATATTGAAGTAAATAAATTAAATAAACCTATTGGCTATCAGGATCAAATTATTGTTGCTAAAGGAGGTTTTCAGAATATACATTTTAGTTTTCAATATAAGAAACCCTATAACTTTATATACAACTTTAAGGAAAGCACAATAGATCAATTAGAAAAATCTTTAAATTTATTTTATTTTGGAGGTCAAAGAAACTCTTCAGAAATCCTGTTAGAACAAAGTAAAAATATTGAAAAAAACAATGATACATTAAGACAAATGTATAATATTTGTGATAGTGCCTATGATGAATTATCCAAAGGAAATGTTTATCCAATTGGTGAAATGTTAGATGAATCATGGAAATTAAAAAAGACTCTCGCCTCTAATGTTAGTAATACTGAAATTGATTATGTTTATGAAAAAGCCTTGCAAAATGGATCGGATGGTGGTAAACTTTTAGGGGCAGGAGGAAATGGATTTTTATTGTTTTTTACGAAGGATTATGAAAGTAAAGAAAATTTACTCAGATTTATGAAATATCATATGTTGCGAGTTAAACATGTTCCATTTAGGTTTGACAAATATGGTTCAAGAATTATTTTTAATAATGAATAAGGAGGATGATTTGACATAATAAATAAAATTATTGTTTTATTGAGTTTATTTATTGTTTAAAATTTTATTAAAATAAAGGAGAAATTTATAGTATGGCAAAAACGCATGAAAGTTTTGGTGATTTAGAACAAACCGATGGATCATTTGCCTTAAAGGGTGTGATTACTGGAGTGGCAAAACCAACTTTTTATCAGGAAAAAAATGATAAAAATGGTAAGCCATTTCGAATGATCAATTTTGGTGTTCAAGTTTCAAAAGATTGGGTTCATTATTTATCAATCAACGGAATGACTCAAGAAAAAGTATACTTCTATTCAAAAGATGATAAGAAAACTATCAGTCAGGATTGGAAATCTCGTAATTCTTTCCGAAAAGAAGGCTATCGTTTAATTGGAATGAACTTAGGTCTTGAAAAAACCAAAGATGAAAAAGGAAATGATGTAAACGATAAGAAAAATCTTGTTCCTTTTGATGCTTGTGGATATATCAATGAACATTTAAAAGATGGAATGTCGGTATTTGTTCGTGGGAAACTCGAATATTCCAGTTTCAACAACAACAGTGGTGAATTACAACGAAGTGTCAAACTTGTTCCTAACCAAATTTCTTTATGTAAAGATGTTGATTTTGATGAAGAAGATTTTGATGTTCAATCAGACTTTACTCAAACATTCGTCTTTATGGATATGGAAATGGTAAAAGACGGTGAAGAAATTCTTGGTGCAAATGTTCATGGAAGTATTGTGAATTATAATAGCATTGAACAAGCTGAATTCTTTATTCGAGATTCTGCATTGGGAAAGAATTTCAAAACGTTGAAACCTTATACCTTCATTAAAACATGGGGTAACTTAGAAACTGAACGCAATAAAGAAGAAGTTGCATCCGAAGATGTTTGGGGTTCAAGTAACACTATGGAAGCTGTTCGTTCCCCTTATAAGAAATTATTTGTTATTACAGGTGCAGATCCGAAATCTATGAATCGTGAAGATTATAGTGAATCTAAAATGGATAAAGCACTTCAAGCAATGAAAAAAGCACAATCAGAAAAAGAGGAATTTAAAACACAAAATACTTCTACTGCTGGAACTACTGAATGGGGAGATACTACTCCCATTGAAGATGACGAAGAAACTGGTTGGTAATTATTATTAGAAATAGGTGGAATTGAAATATATTCCACCTAAAACAAAACAGGAGATTTTATGAGAGAATTAAAAACCGTAAAAATGAGTGCAATTGACGAACTCAGCAATGTAACAGTAAAGCTAGAAAGAAAACATTTGCCAGATGATGAAATTGAAGATATTCAAATGATCACAGAAA
>DFZB01000073.1:0-4760 GCA_002382025.1 Patescibacteria group bacterium UBA4067
CATAGTTCAACAAGATTTATTAGATTCAATTGAAAAAGTATTATTAGGTCCAGAGAGAAGAAGTCATATTATGTCAGACAAAGAAAAAGAAATTACTGCTTATCATGAGGCAGGCCATGCCCTTATTTCTGCTTTTACTCCTAATGCAGAACCAGTTAGAAAGATTTCTATAATCTCAAGGGGAATGGCAGCTGGTTATACTCTAAAGGTTCCTAAAGAAGATAGGTTTTTAAGAACCAAGTCAGAATTTTATGCAGAATTAGCAGTTCTTTTAGGTGGTTATGTTTCAGAAAAAATTAAATTTACTGATATAACAACAGGTTCTTCAGACGATCTTAAAAAAGCTTCTCAATTAGCTAGAAACATTGTTAAGGTTTATGGAATGTCTAAATTAGGACCAACTGTTTTTGGAGAAAGAGAAACAGATTTATTTTTAGGAAAAGAATTTAATGAAACTAGAAATTATTCTGAAAAAGTAGCAATAGATATTGACAAAGAAGTAGAAAAGTTGATAAAAAATGCTCAAAAACAAGCAGAAAAGATTATTAAAGAAAACAAGCTTTTATTAGAAAAAATAGCTCAAACTTTAATGGAAAAAGAAACCATAGAAAGAGAGGATTTTGAAAATATTATTAAAGAGAAGAAAAAGAAATAGGCGCATGTAGCTCAGGTGGTTGGAGCATTCGCCTTATAAGCGAAAGGTCGATGGTTCGAGTCCATCCATGCGCACACAACAATAAAATAAAATATTCAAAGAATATACTTGAAACAGACTCTTGACGGTAATATACCAGTTTAATCCATCTGTATTTTTTTGTGTTAATTTAGGTATGGTTTTCAATATAGGGCTATAATGTGCTACTCATAAGTAAGTATTGACAATTAATTGAATTTGCAATACAATTGATTTACAAAATAATAAAATTTGTAATCATGACTAATAATAAAAACAGCGAACAACTTCAAATTCGTATTGATTCTAAAACAAAAAATGAAGCCAAAAAGATTTTGGAAGGTTTGGGCATGGACATGAGTTCTGCAGTAAAAATATTTTTTAAACAAGTAATTAATTCAAGGAATTTTCCTTGCGAAATAAGAGATGAGAATGGATTTACTTTAAGAGGCGCTGAAATCATAAGAGAGTCAGTTAAAAATGCTGAAAATTCTTCTGTATCTTTCAAAAAAGGGTCTGTGCTAATTAAAGATGCTTTGAAAGATTAAAATTATGCTTGTATTGAAATATTCTGGCCAATTCAAGAAAGACTTAAAGCGATACAAGCACAACAATGCTGTTCTTAAAGATCTGGAGAAAGTTTTAGATATTTTAATTAAGGGAGAAATATTACCTTCCAAATATTTAAACCATCGTTTAATGGGTGAGTTTAAAGATTGTTTTGAATGTCACATAAGGCCAGATATTCTTTTAATATATAAAATAAAAGAACAAGAAATAACAATTTTATTACTAAGAATTGGCTCACATTCAGATATTTTTTAAATAAGCTTAAATCCTTATAAAACAAGCATTTTAAATAGTTTCTGGTTATTTAGTTATTATTGACTAAATAGCACAAATCAGATATTATAAATTATGGGCAAGGAGAGCCCTTTTCAAGATTAAAAGGGCGTATAGCTCAGTTGGTTAGAGCGTTACGTTGACATCGTAAAGGCCTCCTGTTCGAGTCAGGATACGCCCACTAGCTAATGTATAATAAAATAAATATAAAAATATGGAAGAAGAAGCAAAGACAGAAACCGTGGAACAAGAACAAGTTGTTTTAAAAGAAGAATCAGAAGAAAAAGGAATCAGAGAATCCTTTTTAAAGCAAGATCTTCCACAAATTAAACAAGGAGATACGGTTAAAGTTTATCAAAAAATTAAAGATAAAATTAAAGATAAACCAAGAGAAAGAATTCAAATCTTTGAAGGGCAAGTTTTAGCTGTAAAACATGGAAAAGGTTTAAGCGGAACAATTACTGTTAGAAAAGTAATTCAAGGAATAGGAGTTGAGAAAATATTTCCAATTCACGCACCTTTAATTGAAAAAATCGAAATAGTTAAAAGAACAAAAACAAGAAGGGCAAAACTATATTATTTGAGAAAAGCAAAAGGAAGGAAAGCAAAATTAAAAATAGCAGAGGAAAAGGGCGAATGATGGAATTGGCAGACATCTATGCTTGAGGGGCATAGGGGATTCGTCCCGTGGGAGTTCAAGTCTCCCTTCGCCCACAAGCATTAGGGGCGGTTAGCTCAATTGGCAGAGCNNNAGATTCCGGTTCGATTCCGGACCTCGGCACATGTTGCGGGCGTCGTATAACGGCTATTATGTGATCTTGCCAAGATCAAGACGGCAGTTCGATTCTGCTCGCCCGCTCCAGATAATATTAATAATAAATTATGAAAATAAATTGGTGTGGAGAAACTTGTTTCGAAATATCTTGCTCTTCTAGCAATAAAGAAGCAATTTTAATAACCATAGACGAAATAAAAGAAAAATCAAAAGCAGATATTGTTTTAAAAACACACGATTTTAGCTCTATTAATTCAAAAAAAGAAGATCAATTTATTGTTTCTTCTTTTGGTGAATATGAATCAAAAGAAGTATTTATTCAAGCAGTTCCTTCTTTAAATTTAGAGAAAAAAAAGAACATCATTTTTTTAATTGAAGCAGAAGGAATTAGGATTTGTCACTTAGGATTATTTGGAGAAGGGGATTTAAATGAAGAACAATTAGAAGCAATTGGAAGGGTTGATATTCTTTTGGTTCCCATTGATGGAGATAAAACCATTAATTCTAAAGAAGCAGAAAAGATAATTGTTAAAGTTGAGCCTAAAATGGTAATTCCAATGGCATATAAGAAAAAAGAAGCTTTAGATGCATTTTTAAAGATAATGGGAGAAAAAGAAGTTGTTGCTCAAGAAAAACTTAGTATTAGTAAAAAGAATATTTCTTCTGAAAACGAAAAAGTAGAAATAATAATATTAGAATCAAAATAATGGCAAAACAAGAAAAATTAATACAAGACATTGGAAAAATTGAAGCAATTGAGATTTCTCAAGAAATGAAAGAAAGTTATCTTGATTATGCAATGTCAGTTATTGTTTCAAGAGCTTTACCTGATGTTCGAGATGGTTTAAAGCCAGTACAAAGAAGAATTTTGTATGCCATGTATGATATGGGAGTTAGGTCTGATGCTAAGTTTAGAAAATCAGCAGCAGTAACTGGTGAAGTTTTAGGTAAATATCATCCTCATGGAGACGCTTCTGTTTATGGAGCACTAGTAAGAATGGCACAAGATTTTTCTTTAAGATACCCTTTAGTTAGGGGTCAAGGAAATTTTGGTTGTTTTACAGCTGACACCAAAGTCAAACTTATTGATGGTAGAGAATTATCTTTTTTGGAATTAATAAAAGAAGAAAAGCAAGGAAAGAAAAATTATACATTTACAATGGAGGATGATGGGAGAATAAAAATAGCTCAAATAAAAAAACCAAGATGGACTAAAAATGCAGAAATAATGAAAATAACATTGGATAACGGAGAAGAAATAAAATGTACGATAGACCACAAATTTTTATTAAAAAATAATAATTATAAGGAAGCAAAAGATTTGGAAGTGGGGGAGTCTTTAATGCCATGTTATATCAGACAATCAACCAAAGAAGATGATCCTAATATGGTGAATTATTCTATGGTTTTTCAACCAAAAAATAATTCATGGGATTTTGTTCATGTATTATCTGATCAATGGAATATTGATAACAATATTTATTTAAAAAACAAGGGAAGAATAAGACATCACAAAGATTTTAATAAATTAAATAATAATCCAGAAAACATAATAAGGATGCAATGGAAAGAACATTGGCAAACTCATTATAATTTTACTTCTTTAAAACACGAAACAGATAATGATTATAGAGAAAAACTAGCAGAAGGAAGAAAGAGATTTTGGAGCAACGAAGACAATAGAAGAGCTTATGCAGAAAGAATTTCTTTAAAAAATAGAATTAATTGGCAGAAAAAAGAATATAGAGAAAAGATGATAACCATTTTAAAAGAGGGAGCAAAAAGATATTTAGAAGAAAACCCAGAAGCCATTAAAGAAATAAGTAAAAGAGCATCAGATACTCTTAAAAGATTATGGAAAGATCCAGAATATAGAAAGCTTTTTCATGAAAAAATAGTATCATCTAACAAAAAAAGAGAAACTAATTTAACAGGAAAAAGAAAATTCGAGAAAATTTGTCAATATTTAAAAGATAAAAAAGTTTTATTAAACAAAGAAAACTACGAAAAAACCAGAAAAGAAGTTTTTCAAATAAAGAGCTTTACTAGTTGGGATTTAGGTTTAGAGAAATATTACAAGGGAGATATAAATAATGTTCTTTGCGAAATTAATAAAAATCATAAGGTTGTAAAAAAAGAATTTTTAAACAAAAGCGTAGATGTTTATGATTTAACAATTGACGGAACCCATAATTTTGCCTTAAGTGCTGGAATTTTTGTACACAATTCAGTTGATGGGGATCCTCCTGCAGCTCAAAGATATACAGAGTGTAAACTATCTAAAATTGGAGAAGAATTATTAACAGACATTGATAAAAATACTGTTAATTGGACTGATAATTATGATTCTACAAGAGAAGAACCCAATGTTCTTCCTTCGCCAGTTCCCAATTTGTTATTAAATGGTTCTACTGGTATTGCGGTTGGAATGGCAACCAATATTCCGCCTCATAATTTAACCGAAGTGTG
>DFZB01000073.1:4800-14540 GCA_002382025.1 Patescibacteria group bacterium UBA4067
AAAGTAGATATTATTGAAAAAGATAATAAAACACAAATAATTATTACAGAAATTCCTTTTCAGGTTGATAAGTCTGTTTTAATAACTAATTTTGCTAATTTAGTTCAAACAAAAAGAATAGAAGGAATAAAAGATATTAGAGATGAATCAGACAAAGATGGAATGAGAATTGCAATTGATCTTCAAAGAGGAGCAATTCCTAAGAAAATTCTAAATTCATTGTATAAATATACTGATTTACAAAAAACATATCATTTAAATATGCTTGCTTTGGTTAATAGAATTGAGCCAAAGATTCTTAATTTAAAAGATGTTCTTGAATTATATTTAAAGCACAAGCAAGAGGTTGTGGTTAGAAGAATTACCTATAACCTAGAAAAAGCCAAAGAAAGAGCACATATTCTAGAAGGAATTTCAAAAGCCTTGGATAAAATTGATGCAGTAATTGAAACAATTAGAAAATCAAAAGACAAAGAAGATGCTAAAGATAATTTAGTTAAAAAGTTTAAGCTAACTGTTATTCAGTCAGAAGCAATTTTGGAAATAAAATTACATCAATTAGCAAAACTAGAAAAACAAAAAATAGAAGAAGAGTTGGAACAGAAAAGAAAGGAAATCAAGGAATATATGAAGATTTTGGAAAGTAAAGCAGAACAAAAGAAAGTAATGAAAAAAGAATTAGAGAGTCAAATAGAGCTTTATGGAGACGAAAGAAAAACTAAAGTAGTAAAAAATAGCCCAGAATCAATTTCAGAAGAAGATTTAGTGCCACTAGAAGACACAATAGTTACCTTAACTTATGGAGGATATATTAAAAGAATTAATCCATCAGAGTACAAAAAACAAAACAGAGGAGGACAAGGAACAGTAGGAATTAAAACATCAGAAGATGATCAGGTTTGTCATTTCATAACAGCTAAAACTCATGATTCCATATTCTTTTTTACTGATTCAGGCAAAGTATTTCAAACCAAAGCATACGAAATTCCAGAAGGACAAAAATCAAACAAGGGCAGGGGACTAACCAATTTTTTAGAAATATCTGCTCACGATAAAATTTTATCAGTTCTAGCTTTAAATCTTAAAGGGGGCTCTAAGTACTTGATTATGGCAACTAAAAACGGTATAATTAAAAAAACTCAATTAAAAGATTTTGAAAATGTAAGAAGAAATGGTTTGATTGCTATTAATTTAAAGAAAGATGATTCTCTTTGTAGTGTTCAAAAAGGAGGAGATGGAGATGAAATAATAATAGCAACCAAACATGGTCAATCAATTCGTTTTGCTGAGAAAGATATAAGGTCAATGGGAAGAACAGCATCAGGAATTAAAGGAATTAGATTAAGAAAAGGAGATGAAGTTATTGGAATGGAGGTGGTAAGAAAAGACAAGCTAAATGAAAAAGAGTATTTATTAGTTTTAACTGAAAATGGTTTTGGCAAAAGAACATTATTAAAAGAATACAAAAAACAAGGAAGAGGAGGAACAGGAGTAAAAATAGCTAAAATTACTTCTAAAACAGGTGAATTGGCAAAAATAGAGATAATCGAAGATAAAGAAGACTTAATTGTTATTTCGAAAAAAGGACAAACAATAAGAACAAAAATATCAAGTATCCCTAAACTAGGAAGAGATACTCAAGGAGTGAAAGTAATGAGATTAAAAGAAGGAGACAAAGTAATTGCAGCTACATGTCTCATTGAAGAGGCAAGTCAATAATTATGAATAATGAATTTCTAAATCCTAAAAGAGTATTAGAAACAATTTCTTTAAGAGAAGACATGACTGCTTGTGATTTAGGATGTGGTTCTGGGGGATGGGTAATACCCTTGGCAAAAATATTAAACAAAGGAGTTGTTTATGCTGTTGATATTTTAGAACAAGCTTTGTCAGCTTTAAAAGGAAAACTAGAAACTGAAAAATTAACTAATGTTAAAACAATATTGTCAGACGTTGAAAAAGGTGTTAGAATTGGAGACAATCTAATGGATTTTGTTTTGTTAAGCAATATTCTTTTCGAAGTAGATAATAAAGAATTTGTTTTAAAAGAAACAGAAAGATTATTAAAACCACAAGGAATTGCTTTGATTGTTGATTGGAAAGAAGATAGCCCCATTGGATTAAAAGATAGAAGAGTTTCTTTTGATGAAATAAGGTCAATAATTAATGCAAAAGGATTTAAAATAGAAAAAGAGTTTGATGCAGGTAAATATCATTGGGCAATATTAATTAGAAAATTATGAAAAAATTCATTATATTTTTTTCAGTCATGCTTTTGTTTTGTTTTTGTTTTGTTTTTGCTGAAAACCCCACGATACCCAATCCTGTACCATGGGATAGCTTTGAAGAATTAGTAGGTAAAGTAATTGAATGGATTATAAATATAGGAATGGTAGTCGCACCCCTTATAATTGTTATTGCAGGATTTAATTTTGCTACAGCGGGAGGAGATCCGACAAAAATTCAAAAAGCTAAAACAATGTTAATATATGCAGCAATAGGAATGGCAGTCATTCTTTTAGCAAAGAGTTTGGTCGATTCTTTGAAAAAGATTATTGTGCCTCCTTCAAGTTTGTGATATACTATAAAAATAATAAATAAGATAATTATTATGAATTTAAGAAAAGCGTTTCCATTGTTCGTTGTTATGTTTCTTTTAACAGCACCTTTATTGATTTGTATGGCTCAGGAAGTTTCATTTACTAGTTGCGAAAGTGATGCTGTTTGTCAGGCAATAGTGAAAATAACAAGTTATGTTACAATGTTAGGTGGTGTTGTTGTTGCCATGATGATTATAATTGGTGGCTTCTTGTATGCTACCGGAGGAGGTAATGATAAACAATTGGGTACAGCAAAAAGCACACTTACTTCTGCGATAATTGGTATGATTATTATTTTAGCTGCTAATATTATCGTTACAACAGTTAAAACACTTTTTGGATTTAATTAATAAAGGTCGTTTTCAATTTAATTTAAAAAAAGGTCATAAAAATAATAAATAAAATAATATAATATGAATAAAAAAATTATATTTTCTTTAATAGCTTGTGTTATTTTAGCAGTAACTATTTTTCCTGCTATTGTTTCAGCTCAAGCAGGTGCTCCAGATAGTTGTACTATAAGAAAAAGTGGAGCAGCTAATATGAACAGAACTACTGATGGAATAGCTTGTCCAGGTATAAACTCACCATGTCCATTCAATGAACCCAGTCTTGATTGTGGGGTATGCTGTTTATTGAACAGTGTATACACAGTAACTGATTGGATTTTTATCTTCTTAATGGCATTATCAGCATTAATGATTGTTATTGGTGCATTTAACTTTGTCACTTCAGGTGGAGATGAAAAGAAAACTCAAGCAGGAAGAAATTACATTACTTGGGCTGCTATTGGTATTGCTATTGCCTTGTTTGCAAGAGCTATCCCAGCAATTGTAAAGATGATGATTGGAATGAATTAGTTTTTTTGACATCCGTCTTTGTTTTTGGTATATCCTAAAGCAAGGCGGATGTTTTCATTTGCCGAGGTGGCGGAATTGGCAGACGCGTATGCCTTAGAAGCATATATCAATTTGATGTGAGGGTTCAACTCCCTCCCTCGGCACAGTTATTTAAAAAAGGTGATTGATGTGAATGTAATTATTACAAAAAACAGCTTTCATATTAGAAAGAAAGCAATGAAGCATTGTATTTGAAATAGATGTAAGAATGAAAAATCCCTTTTTCAAGGGATTTTTTTAATCTTCAACTTCTATTTTTTTGTTTTTTGCTCTTTCTATTTTAGGCATCCTTATTGTTAACACACCTTCTTTTATCTTTGCTTCTATTCTAGAAGTGTCTATTTCTCTTGGTAATATTATTTCTCTAGAAAAGGGTCCGAAATAGCATTCTTTAGTAAAATATGTTTTTTCNNTTCTTTTTCTGTTTCATAAACATCAACAACTAACTGACCATCACTTATTTTCCAATCTTTAGCATGTTCAACAATATTAGATGTTTCGATATTAATTGTTTCTTGTTTTTTTGGTTTTTTATTAAATATTGCCATGTTATTATATTTTACAAACGCTTTTTATTTTTTTAATTTCTCTTAAGAGTATTGATACTATGATTGCAAGAATAAATATGATCAATAGGGGATAGTTTCTTTGTGTTTCTGTTGCTATATCCATTATACCTAATTCTATATAAAAATCAAAAAGACCGTGCAAGGAAATAGCTAGAATAAAGCCTAATGATATTAAAAGCCAACGAGCTTTTAAGAAATAAAAAGAAAGAGCAATAAAACAACCAATTAAAGCAGAGCATAAAGCATGTAAAAGTGTTGCACCAATAAATCTTACCAAAGAAAGAGTTAAAGGATCTGGAGCAAAAGCTATTGCTGATGAGCTACTAAACACTAAAATGTTTTCTAGCGTGGCAAATCCAAGAGCAGAAATAATCATGTATAGGGGAATATCAATGGGTTCATCCATGCAAGAGTTTTTTAATATAGAAAACCTAACAACAATATATTTAAATAATTCTTCTACGAATCCAATAATAAATATGTATTTTATCATTGCATAAGCCACTGGTTCCAAATTTATTAATTCAAGATCTTTAATTAAAATAACTTCAATTAAAACAGCAGGAATAGTGATTATTATTCCATAAACAAACACCATTAGTATTTGCATTTTAGGTTCAGGAAGATTGTCTTTTCTTAGGAAATAAAAAAGCCAGATTAGTCCAGGAGCAATAGCAAGTAAAAAATATATTAAAATAGTACTATCCATTAATATTTAAATTAGAATTAACTTTTAACTGATTCCATTTTATCTCTTTTTTGCAATATTTTCCAGCAAAAGCAATCATCGCAGCATTATCCATTGAAAACTTTGATTCGGGGGATAAGCAATTGTTTTTAAATTCTTTTTTAAATCTTTTTCTTAGTTCTTTATTAGCAGAAACTCCTCCTCCTAGTAAAAGAGATTGAGCATTGTATTTTTGATAAGCTTTTTTTGTTTTTTTTAATAGAACATCTATTATTGCATTTTGTATTTCNNCCAGAAAAACTAAAATCAAAGTTATTTTCATTAATCATTGGTCGGGGTAGTTTAATATTATACTTACTTTTATTAAACTTCTTAGCATATTTAGCTATTTCAGGGCCTCCTGGGTATTTTAAGCCTAATATTCTAGCTGTTTTATCAAAACATTCTCCTGCTGCATCATCCCTTGTTTCCCCAATAATTTTATACTTACACAATTCTTTTATTAATATTAATTGGGTGTTTCCTCCTGAAACAATTAAAGCAATTGCTGGGTATTTAGCTTTATTTTTTATTAAGCTTGAAATAATGTGGCCTTCAATGTGATTAACTTTAACTATGGGGATATTATAGTAAGAAGAGAGAGCTTTAGCTAAATTAACACCAACCCAGAGACATGGTTCAAGACCAGGACCAACCGTTATGGCAATTCTGCTTATTCCTTTAATTTTATAATTTTCAAGAAATGGTTTTAAATTATTAAATAATTCAGGATTTCTTTCTAATATTTTTTCAACTTTTTTAATTTTTTTGTTATCAGGAATTCCTTTGATTAATGATTTTGATTGTTTTAATCCTTTGATTAATAGGGGAACAATGTTTAATTGATGTTCTCTTTTAGCTAAACTAGGAAAAACTCCTCCATATTGAGCATGAATCTTTTCTTGAGAAGAAATTAAATTAGACAATATTTTATTGTCTTTAATCACACTAATGCAAGTATCATCACAACTTGTTTCAATGCCTAATATTTTCATATATTCATTTTAAAGGAAAATCTAGGTTTTAGCAAATAATATAATTGACATTTTAAGATTATAATTTATACTAAAAAACAGCTCATTGGGAGGTTTTTATGAACACAGAAAAGATCTTCTTTACCGTTGCATTTTTCATATTTTTAATCATGGCTATAATATTATTTATAGCTGGTATCGTGTTTTGGAAATTCGCATATATTATTTTTATGCTTTATTCTTTGCTCCTTGCATCAATTTGTAAAGTTTTTGTTTCTTATTAATAATTGGACAGATATTGTCCTTTTTATTTATTAAAAGTTGCCTTTTTTTAATAATTTTGCTATATATATCATATGATTGGCCCTATCGTCTAACGGTCAGGACATCAGATTTTCAATCTGGTAATCAGGGTTCGATTCCCTGTAGGGTCACAATGGAAGATAAGTACTATCTTAAAATTGGAAATGCATTAGATTTAAAAGACAAAAAAGAAAGGCGAGTATATCGTTTTTTTGAAATGTTTACTGGTTTAACTAGTTTACTTGTTTTGTCTCTGGCTATTTTTTTATCATTTAAGCTTCCTTTATGGGTTGCTTTTTTCATTATTGCTTATGATGTTTATTGGCTTTTTAGAACTATTTATTTCTATTTTCATCTCAAGTATGGATATGATCAAATGAGAAAAAACGAAAAAGAAGATTGGATAAGCAAATTAGAAAATTTAAAAGTTAAAAATGGATTAAAAGTTGATTCATGGAAAGACATTTATCATTTAGTAATATTACCAACTTATAAAGAACCAATAGAAATAATTAAAGAAACTTTTGATTACTTGTTAAGAACTGATTATCCTAAAGAAAAAATGATAGTAATTTTAGCTTGTGAAGAAGCAGATAAGAAAAACGCTCAAGCAATTGCTAATAAAATTGAAAAAGATTATGGAAATAAGTTTTTTAAGTTTTTAATTACTTGGCACCCTCAGGGTATAAAAGGAGAAATTGCTGGTCACGGAGCAAACGATGCTTGGGCAACAAAAAAAGGAAAAGAATTAATTGACAACTTAAATATTCCTTATGAAAGAATTATTGTTTCTTCTTTTGATATTGATGCTTGGGTTTATCCTAAATATTTTAGCTGCTTAACATATTATTATTTAACAATCGAAAAACCATTAAGAGCAAGTTATCAACCAATTCCTTTGTATCTTAATAATATATGGGATGTGCCTTCTATTTCTAGGGTTTTTTCTTTTGCTTCTACTTTTTGGCATACCATGAATCAAGAAAGACCAAAAAGTTTGGTCACTTTTTCTTCTCATTCCATGAGTTTTAATGCTTTAAATGATGTTGGTTTTAAACAAACTAATGTTATTTCAGATGATTCAAGAATTTTTTGGCAATGCTTTTTTTACTACAATGGAGATTATAGGGTTCAATCTCTTTATTATCCAATTTCAATGGATGCTAATTGTGATAAAAATCTTTTAACTACTTTAAAAAATATTTATAAACAACAAAAAAGATGGGCTTATGGAGTGGGGGAGGTCCCGTATTTTCTTTTTGCTTGTATTAAAAACAAAGCAATTAATTGGAAAAAGAAACTGCAAATGGGTTTTGAGTTAATAGAGGGGCATGTTTCTTGGGCAACGGCTTCTATTCTTATCTTTCTTTTAGGTTGGCTTCCTTTGTATCTTGGTGGAGATGATTTTGGACAAACCCTATTATCATATAATTTGCCTAAAGTAACTAGTAGAATATTAACCATAACAATGATGGGGTTAATTGTTTCTATTTACATGAGCATGCTTTTAATGCCCAAAAAGCCAGATAAGAGAAAAAACATATTTATGATTTTTGAATGGGCTTTAATTCCTTTTATAATGATGTTTTTTAGTGCTTTACCAGCATTAGACGCACAAATTCATTGGTTAAGAGGTAAATATATGGGATTTTGGGTTACTCCAAAAATAAGAAAATGAAAAAAATGTTTATTATTATTTTAATACTGATTATTATATATGTTTATTTTCAAGTTAATTTTCCTAAAATTAACGAAGTTTTAATTGAGGGACAAGTAAAAGAAGAAATTAGAATTATTCAAATTTCTGATGTTCATGATAAAAAAGTCAATGACGATTTTTTTAATAAAATAAAAGAAACCAATCCACACATGATTGCAATAACAGGAGACTTGATTGACAGAAGAACTAATGATTATAGTTATGCTTATTACTTTCTTGATCAATTAAATAAAATTAATGTGCCTATTTATTTTGTTTCTGGTAATCATGAATTAAGTCACAAAGATATTAAAGATTTCTATAAAGAGCTTTTAAAAAAAGAAATAATTATTTTAGATGAAAAAAAAGATACATTTAAAGACATTAATTTATATGGTTTTGGATATTATTCTAATCTCGATGATTTAGAAATTGAAGAAAATATTTTTTCTTTAATTTTAATTCATAATCCAGAAGAAATAATTAAAAAGAATTTTAATGTTAATTTAATTTTATCAGGACACACTCATGGGGGACAAGTTAGATTACCGTTTTTTGGAGCAATTTTTGTTCCTGGTCAAGGTTTTTTTGCAAAATATGACAAGGGTTTGTTTGACATTAATTCAAAAACAAAACTATACATTGATAGTGGGCTAGGAAATACTTTTTTACCAATTAGATTTTTAAATAGAAGTCAGGTGAGTTTAATTAAAATTTATTCTAAATGAATCTTTTCTTCAAACGCTTCTAATCTTTTTTTAATAATGGGATAGTTTTTTAATTCTGGGTCTTTTTTTAATAAATCTTCAACTGTTTCTTTTATGGCTTCAACCCTTTTTTCGTCTTTTAAAGAAAACATTGAAAAATCAGGAAGTCCCCATTGTTTTACGCCAAAGAAATCACCCGGACCTCTTAATTTTAAATCTATTTCTGATAATTTAAAACCATTATCATATTTTATCATTGCTTTAAGCCTTTCTTTTGTTGTTGTGCTGGGAGAATTCGTCAATAGAAAGCAATAAGATTGAATATCGCTTCTGCCAACACGACCCCTAAATTGATGTAATTGAGATAAGCCGAATCTGTCTGCACCCTCAATCATTATTATTGTAGCGCTTGGAATATCAATACCAACTTCAATTACTGAGGTTGATACTAAAATATTAAACTTTTTTAATTTAAAGTTTTTCATTATTTTTTCTTTTTCTTTCGGGGTCATTTTTCCATGGAGCATTTCTATTTTTAATTTAGGAAAAACTTCTTCTGATAGTTTTTTATATTCTTCTTCCACGGTTTTAATTTCAATATTTTCGTCTTCATTAGCTTCTATTCTTGGACAAACAACAAAAACTTGGCCACCTCTTTCAACTTCTTTTTTAACAAATTGATACATTTCATTTCTTTCTTTTTCAGTAATAATTTTTGTAATGATTTTTTTTCTGCCCTTTGGCAACTCAGTAATTAATGATAAATCTAAATCTCCCCAAAGCGTTAAGGCCAAACTTCTTGGAATAGGGGTAGCGGTCATTGAAAGAAGATGTGGAATCTTGTTATTTTCTTTTTCTAATAAAGCTGCTCGTTGTCGTACTCCGAATCTATGCTGTTCATCAACAATTACTAATCCTAATTCTTTAAAGATAATCTTTTTCTGTTTAGTCTTTTTTTTAGGAGCAATTAAAGCTTGGGTACCAACAAGAATATCAATTTCTCCTTTTTGGGTTTTTTCCAATATTTTTTGTCTTGATATTTCAATGGTATCTGATTTTAGTTTTTTTGAATAATATTTATCTTCTTTTCCAGTTAATAAGCCAATATTAATGTTAAAGTCTTTTAATAGATTGAAAAAAGTCTTAAAGTGTTGCTTAGTTAATATCTCTGTGGGAGCCATTAAAACAACTTGTTTTTTATTTTTAACAGCATTAATTGATGCTAAAACAGCAACTACTGTTTTTCCAGAACCAACATCGCC
>DFZB01000032.1 GCA_002382025.1 Patescibacteria group bacterium UBA4067
AGGAACTCCTTATCCAGCTACTTTCCCAACAACAAGTGGAACATTTTCTTGGACTTGTTATGTTTCTCAAGCAAATAGTATAACACCAAGCATTGTTGTTTGCAGTGCTCAAAAAGAAGCAAGTACAACAACCAGTGCTCCTGCTTGTGGAACTGCTCATGGTAAAACATTTCCAGCCACAAATACTGGCTGGGGAAACCATACTCAATGCACAGTAGGAACTCCTTATCCAGCTACTTTTCCAACAACAAGCGGAACATTTTCCTGGACTTGTTCTGTTTCCCAAACAAACAGTACAACACCAAGCATTGTTGCTTGTAGTCTTCAAAAAGAAGCTTTGATTTATTGTCAGTATAGACTTTCTGACTATGGTCCTTGTGTTGATAATAAAAGAACGAGAACGATTATTAATAAGTATCCAGAAAATTGTATTGAAAAAAATAAGCCTGTTTTAGAGGAAAGATGTGAATCTTGTATTCAAAGTATTTGGAATTGTGGCGAATGGAGTCAATGTTCTCCAGAAGGAAAACAAGAAAGAAGCTGTACTTTAATTAAAGATTGTGGTTTGATTTTTGATAAAAAGCCAGAGATAACAAGAAATTGTGTTTATGTAAAACCAGTGACTTCTTCTAGTACTGAACAAGTTTTAACTCAAACAACAGAAAAGACACAAACCACTGACTCTTTAACAAAAGCTGAACCAAAAGAAATTCTTCCTGATGAATGTGTTAAAAGTGGTTGGACAAACAAAAATGATTGCGAATTGTATCTTCATCAAATGAGAATAGTCAAAGAGTGTTTAGAAAAAGGAATAAAAACCAAAACAGAATGCAAGCAATATCTTTTAAGTAATTATGGTAACCCTTTAAAATGTGAAGAATTAAAAAACATAGAATGTGATTACGTTATTAATAATATTATTCTAGCTGATTTTAAAGAAATGTCAGTGGAAGTTAAAAAAGAATTAGTAGAATCTGTAAATAATTCAGCTGTTGTTAATTATCAATCACAAACAGTAACGGTTCAATCAAAAGAAATTAAAGTAGAAAATATTCCTTTAGCAAATGAAACAGCTGTTAGTTTAATAAAAGCAGAAAATAATTCTAGTCAGGAGGTTTTATCACCAGTAATTATTATTATTGATTCTGATGGAGATGGTTTGCCTGATGATTTGGAAAAACGTATAGGGACAGATCCGTATAATAAAGATACTGATGGAGATGGAGTTGATGACGGAGAAGAATTAAGAAGAGGAACAAATCCATTAATTCCTAATTCTAAAGAAAGCAATATTGAATTAAGTCAGATTGATAAAGCAATTGTTAATAAAGAGACAATAGAACAACCCAAGTTTAGAGATGTTAATATTAATGAAGAATTATCTATTGAAACAATAGAAAATAATGTTAAAGAAACAGGAGAGACCAATGTTAGATTTCAAGGTAAAGCAAGACCAAATGAAGTGATTACTCTTTATTTTTATAGTACCATGCCTATTATTGTAACTGTTAAAGCAGATACTAATGGAAATTGGATTTATGATTTAGATAAAACATTAGTTGACGGAAAGCATGAAGTTTATATTGCTGTTAATAATGATAAAGGTAAAATTGTTGAATCAGGATTAGCAAAACTATTTTTTATAGAAGAAGCTCAAGCTAAGAGTATAGACGATTTTATTAAAAAAGAAGATGCTAGCGTTGTTCCTGATAGATCAGATAGTTTAATGAAAATATATTTAGTTTCTAGTATTATATTTATATTATTGCTTATCTTGTTATTTTTATTCATTAAAAAAAGAATGACTAGTCGCAATTATGAATAAAAATTCAAAGGTTAAATTTTTACAAGACAACAAGCAGGTTGTTTATTCAATAGTTTTAATGATTTTTATTCCTGGAATTATTGTTCTTAACACGTGGTTGTTTTCACAATCATTTAGAAATACAGTTGATCAAAGTCTTCAAGAAAAAGCAGTATCAGTTGGGCAGGCGATTAATTCTGCTATTGTTGATAAATTAGATTCTCCTGAAGAAATGCAAATGTTTGTGGACGACTGGGAGAATTATAATTCAGACACAACATCTTTAGATATTTTTTATCCAGAAGAAAATGGTTTTAGATTGGTTGCTAGTTTGGAAAAAGATGAGATTGGAGAAATAGACGAGTCAATGCTTTATACAATAACTTGGATTAAGAATTGGCCTATTGCTCAAAAAGTTTATGAATCTAATCAAAAAAGAAGTGGGCATTATTGGTTAGTAGTTGTTCCTTTAAAAAATACTGATGGAGAAAAAAAGGCTCTTTTATCAATGTATTTGTCTACCAGTGTAATTGATAAAATTCTTTCATCAGCATTAAGTAAATCATATATTATTTTAATTATCTCTGTTTTAATTGTGGTTATGCTTTTGTTTGCTAATTCTCGTATTTTTGAATACGCAATTTTATATAACAAGATAAAAGAAATAGACCAAATGAAAGATGAATTTATATCAATGGCTTCTCATGAATTAAGAACCCCTATTACGGTAATAAAAGGATATGTTGAAATGATTTCTGAAACAGAAAAGAATTTAAGTGATGAGACCAAAGAATATTTATCAATTGTAAACATCTCAACAGAGAGGTTAAATTCATTAGTAGAGGACTTATTAGATGTAAGTAGAATTGAACAGGGAAGATTAAAAATGAATATTCAATCAATGGATGTTTGGCCAATAATAGAAGATACTGTAAAAGAACTTAAGATTCAAGCAGATGCTAAAAAATTAACATTATCTTCTGTTTTAGAACAAGGATCTTCTACTTATATTAATGCTGATAAAGACAGACTAAAACAGGTTTTAATTAATATTATTGGTAATTCTATTAAATATACGCCCTCTGGAAGCGTAGAAATAAAGGCAACAAATAGAGATAAAAAATTAGCTATATTCATTAAAGATACGGGAATAGGAATGTCTGCTAAAGAAAGAGAAGGGTTGTTTAATAAATTTTATAGAGTTAAGAATAAGAAAACAGCAGATGTTAGTGGAACTGGTTTAGGATTATGGATTACAAAACAAATTATAGAATTAATGGAAGGAACAATAACCATTGATTCAATGGAAGGAGTTGGTACTCAAGTTACTATAGAAATTCCTTTGATAGAAAAAAAAGATCATGGTAAGTAATTACGATGTTGCTATTATTGGTGGTGGTCCAGCTGGAATAATGGCTGCTATTTCTGCTTCTCAAAACAATCAAAAGATTATTTTAATTGAAAAAAACAGTTCTTTGGGAAAAAAACTTTTACTTACAGGAGACGGAAGGTGTAATATTACGAATCAAAATTTTATTAAAAAAGAAACAGTTAAGAGCTTAGGAAAGCAAGGAGATTTTCTTTTATCAGCTCTTTCTCAATTTGGATTCAAAGAAACAAGAGATTTTTTTGAGAAAAATGGTTTAGAATTAGAAATTCAAGAAAATGGAAAAGCTTTTCCCGTAACCCAAAAATCAAAAGATGTTTTGCAATTATTAATACAACAATTGAAAGAAAAAAATATTAAGATTTTGTTAAATTCTAAAGTTTCTCGAATAGAAAGAAAAGAAAACTCAATTTCAAAAATTATTCTTAATGATAAAAAAGAAATTATTGCCAATAATTATATTCTAGCAACTGGGGGAAAGTCATATCCATCAACAGGATCAACTGGAGATGGTTTTTCTTTTTCAGAATCATTGGGTCATACTCTTAATGAGTTAAGACCAGCTTTGTGTCCAATACAAGTAAAAGAAAAATGGACTAAAGAATTATCAGGACTATCTTTGTCTAATATTGGTTTAAATGTTTTTTCTGATAATAATATTTTAAAAAAGTGGAAAGGAGATATTCTTTTTGCTCATTTTGGATTAACAGGTCCATTGATATTAGATATAAGTAGTGAAATTGATGAAATGATGAAAAAACAAAAGATAATTATTGCTATTGATCTTTTTCCTGATAAGCCAGTTGATATTTATCAATTAATTAATAAAAATAGAAACAAAAATATTAAAAAAATATTATCATTAATTATTCCTCAAAGATTGGTTTCGTACGTATTGTCTTTTTCAAAAATTAATCCAAACAAAAAGGGGAATAGTATTTTAAAACAAGAAAGATTAAAGCTAGAAGGAATTTTGAATAAAATTACTTTACATCCAATAGGTTTATTGGGTTTTGATAAAGCCATGATCACAAAAGGAGGCGTTTCTTTAAAAGAAATAGATTCAAAAACAATGAAATCAAAAATAATTGATAATTTATTTTTTGCTGGAGAAATAATAGATCTTCATGGTCCTTGCGGAGGATACAATCTTCAAATTTGCTGGACAACCGGATATTTAGCAGGAAAGAGTGTTGTTTAAATTTGACTTTAAACATAATATATAGTATTAGATAAATACTAAAGCTGCTTTGTGGCAGATTTTTAATTAATATGGAAATAAGAAATATAGCTATCATTGCCCATGTTGATCATGGGAAAACAACTTTAACTGATGCGATAATGAAACAAACTGGTGCTGCCGAGGAAGGTTTTAGTATGGACACAAATGATTTAGAAAAAGAAAGAGGAATTACTATTTATTCTAAAAACACATCAGTTTTCTATAAAGACACAAAGATTAATATTGTTGATACTCCTGGTCATGCTGATTTTGGTTCAGAGGTAGAAAGAGTTTTAAGATCAATTGATTCTGTTTTATTGGTTGTTGATGCACAAGAAGGTCCAATGCCTCAAACTAAGTTTGTTTTAAAGAAATCATTAGAACTAGGATTAAAACCAATTGTTATAATCAATAAAATTGATAAGCCAGGAGCTAATCCAGAACAAGCCAAAGAAATGGTTTTTGAATTGTTTTTAGATTTAGGAGCTAATGATGAACAGCTTAATTTTAGCGTTATTTATGCTATTGGTAGAGAAGGTGTGGCAAAGAAAGAATTAAAACATGAATTCAAAGATCTAACACCATTATTAGATTTAATTTTAGAAAAAGTTCCTGTTGCTTCTTCAGAAGAGCTGTCCTCTAAAGATCTAAGAGCTCAGCCATTTAATCTTGCTTATGATAATTTTTTAGGAAGAATGGCTATATCAAGAATTTATGAAGGAGTTATTAAAAAAGGCCAAGAAGTAATTATTAAAGGGGTTGAAGAAAAAACAAGAAAAGGTAAAATTATTAAAATTTTTACTTTTAAGGGAACAGAAAGAGTTGAAATAGAAGAAGCAATTGCCGGTGACGTTATTATGTTTGCAGGAATAGCTGATATTAATATTGGAGAAACAATTTGTTTAAAAGATGATCAATTATCCTTGCCTGTTATTAAAGTTGATGAACCAACAATTTCTTTGAATTTTTTAGTTAATAGTTCTCCTTTTGCTGGTCGTGAAGGAAAATTTGTTACTAATAGACAATTAAGAGAAAGATTAGAAAAAGAATTAGAAGTTAATGTTGGATTAAGAGTTGATTTGTCTCAAACAGATCATTATAAGGTTTATGGTAGAGGAGAATTACATATCGCAATACTTTTAGAACAAATGAGACGTGAAGGATACGAGCTTCAAGTTTCTCAGCCCCAAGTTATTATTAAAGAAGAGAATGGTCAAAAACTAGAACCATTTGAAGAAGCAATAATTGACATACCAGAAGAATTTTCAGGTGTTGTTATTGAAAAAATATCAAAAAGAAAAGGAATAATGATAGAAATGAAACCAGAAGAAGGACACACAAGATTAGTTTTTGAAGTTCCAACAAGAGGATTATTGGGGTATAAGCCTGATTTTGTTGTTGATACCAAAGGAGAAGGAATATTTACAAGCAGAGTTATTGGTTTTAGACCATATGTTGGAGAGATTGAAAAAAAGACACTAGGATCAATGGTTTCAATGGTTTCAGGCAAAGCAGCTGGTTTTTCTTTATTCAACCTTCAAGAAAGAGGAAGTTTGTATATTGAACACGGAACAGAGGTTTACGAAGGAATGGTTATTGGTAATGTTTCTAAGGGAATAGATTTAACAGTTAATCCCATAAAAGGAAAAGAGCTTTCTAATATGAGAGCTTCTGGTTCTGATGAGGCAATTAAATTAACCCCCCCAATTGAGATTACTTTAGAAAGGGGTCTTAGTGTTATGAATGAAAATGAATATTTAGAAATAACACCGAATAATGTTAGACTTAGAAAACAGCTTTTATCTGAAGTGGAAAGAATTAGAGACAAAAGAAAACAAAATAAATTTTAAATCCATTAACCTAAAGCTATAAATCGATAAACACAAAAAAAGTGAGAAGCTGTTCCTCCAAGAATAAATAAGTGAAACAATTCATGAAAACCGAATATTTTAGAAATATTTGGTTTTTTAATTATATATATTATTGCTCCGATTAAATAAAAACCTCCACCTATTAGTAGCCAAGTAATTATTTCGGTATTTTCTTTTAGTGGATATAATAATATTAGTCCTATTAAACCCATAAAAATATAAAAACTAGTTAATATCCATCTTGGTAATTTCCAAACAGATTTGATAAAACTTATTGAAGCTCCAATTATTGCTATAACCCAAACAGAAATAAAAACAGACCAACCCAAAATTCCTTTTACTAAAATTAAACAAAAAGGAGCAAAAGTTCCAGCAATTAATAAATATATTGAAGCATGATCTATTTTTCTTAATAAGCCAATTTCTTCGGTATTTTTTTCAAATAAATGATATATTGTACTTGCAGAGTAAACAATTAAAACAGTTAAACCAAAGATTAGAAAAGATATTGTTTCGGTTAGATTTTTCGAATTAATTAAAAGAAAAACAATACCAACAATAGCTAGTATGGCACCAATTAAATGTGATATTCCGCTTATAGGATCTTTTATTTTCATATACAAATAATATATTGAATTTAATTATAAGTAAAGGGATTGATTTTTATTAATAATTTTGTTAATGTTTATTTATAATCTTTATTATATTCTTTTATGAAAAAAGACACATTATTAATAGTAATTTTTGTTTCAGCCGTATCTTTACTACCAACAATAGTAATAGCATCATTATTAATGTGTAAAATTAAATCAGCAATTAACCATGTCTAGGTTCAGATACATGTGATA
>DFZB01000005.1 GCA_002382025.1 Patescibacteria group bacterium UBA4067
CCTTCAAAGAAATATTGCCCTGAAGTTGGCTTGTCTAAAAAACTTAGAATATACATTAAGGTTGATTTGCCAGAACCAGAAGGTCCCATTATGGAAATAAATTCTCCTTTTTTAATATCAAAACTTACTCCATTTAAAACTTTAGTAACAACGTCTTCTACTCTAAATTCTTTTTTAATGTCTTTTATTGAAATTAACATATTATTTTAATGTTCTTAAAACAACCTCTTCCCCTTCATCTATTCCAGAAATAATTTCTACAAAGCCATTGTCTCCTCTTATTCCCAATATAACATCTTTTTCAATCACTTCTTCTCCTTTTAAAATTCTTACATATCTTTCTCCATTTCTTGATAATACTCCTCTATAAGGAACATAAAGAGTATTTTCCCTAATATCTGTATTAATAATAATATTAGCTGTCATTCCTGACTTTACTCTTTCATCATTGTTATCATAGATACTAACCCTTACCTTATAATAAACAACTCCTTGAATATCAGTTGATGCTGGATTAATATTAATTACTTTTCCTTCAAATTTAACGTCTTTACCTAATGAGTCTAAAGTAATTTCTGCATTATCATTTAATGAAATTTTAACCACATCTATTTCTGGAACATCAACATCAACTTCATAATGAGGAGAAATCATTTTAATCATTATTTCAGCTGTTGAAATTGATTCTCCTTCTTTTTTACTAACATTAGCAATAGTTCCATTCATTGGAGCATAAATCATTGCTTTATTTTTATTAGCTTTTGCTTGATTCAAAACAGCTCTATAATAAGCAATATCAATTTCTCTTGGTGGAGCAATTAAAGAATCGTAATTTGCTTTTTGAATTTCTAATGCAGCTTGAGCTGTAGCAATTCCTGCTTCTGCCTGAGAAATGTTTTTTTGAGTTTGAAATTTAAGAATAACAATCTCACTTTCAAGAGATGAAACTGTTGTTTGAGAAGTTGAAATATATGATTTCTGAAGATCTAAATTATTTTTATCAACTAAAGGTATTATTAAATCATAAGAAGAATTACTAGATATCTCCCTAACAATAGTTAGAGAGCTTAAAACATCGCCCAATGTTTTTGTCATTTTAGAAACAGCTAATTCAATTTTAGTTTCATTGTTTGTTGCTTTTGCTTCATCAATATATTTTTTAACATCATTCATTGGTTCTTCAATGCCATATTTAAGTTCTGCCTTAACTTTTAAACTTTCCTGTGTGTTTCCTGAAAAATAATTTTTCTGAATTAAATTAACAGCATTGTATGCATTATATATTTTAATATACGAATCATCTAAAACGCTTTGGGCATAAAAATATTTAGCATTTAGATTTTTCTGAGAAAGCTCTATTGTCTCTTCTAATGTTTTTTGAGCCTGATTTAAAGATAATTGCGCTGAATCTACTTGTCTTTGAGAAATTATAATTTGTTCTGACGTTGGCCCAGCAATCTTCTGATTTAATGTTGCTTCGGCTTGACTAATAGCTGAATCAAGCTCAGTTAAAGAAAGATTAGCTAATAATTGACCTGCTCTAACTTCGTCTCCTTCTTTAACATAAATTCTTGAAACCTTACCCATTGCTTCAAAATGCAATGACAAGTCTTGAGATGATTTTATTTTTCCACTAACGTCAACTGTTTGAACAAGGTTTCCTTTTTCCACTTTAACGGTTTCATATAAAGCAGGTTTTTCACCATTAAAAAACTGAAAAATAACAGTAATGACTATTAAAATAATTATGCTTATAATAATTGTCTTTTTTGATAATTTAAACAACATATTGCTTTTTTTATTGTATTAATTTAAGATTATACTTTTTTTGATAATTTATCAATAGATAATTTTCTTTGATATTTAATCGCAAATCTATGAGCTTCATCTCTAACTTTAATAAATATGTCTTTATTTTTTTCTATGATTTCTTTGTCTTTGTTGTCAAAAATAAATTCATTCTTTTTTCTTCTTTTTCCTTTAGCAATGCCTATTATAATGGTTTTTTCTAACAAGGGTTTAATGGCATTAACCTGGGGTTTTCCTCCATCAACTAAAACCACTTGAGGCCAATCCCATTCTTTATGATTAATTCTTCTTTTTATTACTTCTTTTAAACAATCTACGTCACTCTGTCCTTCAACTGTTTTAATTTTAAATTTTCTGTAGTCTTTTTTTGAAGGAAAAGAATCAATAAAAACAACCATACTTCCTACCTTATTGGTCTTTCCTAAATTAGAAATATCATAACCCTCAATTCTTTGAAAAGAAAAATCATTAAAAGATTTTTCTATAAAGCTTTTGTCTATTAAAGAAAAATCTCTTATTTTCTCTAAAGAATATATTTGATTCCTTAATCTTTTTGCTTCTTCAAAATTATCATTTAAAGAAACAAGCTTCATTTTCTTTTTTAGCTCTGTTAATAATTTCTTTTTTTTACCTTCAAGGAATAAAATTAATGGCTTTATTACTTTTTGCTTATAATCTTTTACACTAATTTCATTTTTACAAACACCCAAACAATTACCAAGTTGATAATCAAAACAATGTCTTTTTGAATTAGGGTTACACCGAGAAACTTTAAACAGAGAATGCAAAAGCTTTAACATTTCTGTTGTCTTAATTTGAGCATAAGGACCAAAAACATATAAATAGTTATCTTTTAAGTTTCTTCCCCTGATTGCCATTAGCTTGGGAAAATCTTCTTTGGTTAAAATTAAATAATTCCAACTTTTATCATCTTTTCCTTCTACATTATATTTTGGCTTAAATTTCTTAATATATTCAGCTTCTAAAATTAATGCTTCTAAAACAGATTCGGTTTCTTTATACCTAACAACATTAACTTCGTTTATTAGTGTTTCTATCGGTCTCATGGTTTTAGGATTCAAGTAACTCCTTACTCTTGATCTTAATGATGTTGCTTTTCCAACATATAATAATTCTCTACCTTTATAAAAAAGATATATACCTGGCTTATCAGGAATATTTTTAATTTTTTCTTGATTTATCATTTTAATTTTTTTCTTAAAAATTTCCCAGTCCAAGTATCCCTTCTTGCTAATTCTTCTGGTGTGCCAAATGCAACAACACTTCCACCCCCATCTCCTCCTTCTGGGCCCAAATCAATTACCCAATCAGAACACTTAATAAAATCTAGGTTGTGTTCAATTACCATTATGGTGTTGCCTTGAGAAACCAATTTTTCTAAAAGAATAATTAATTTTTTAATATCATCATAATGAAGACCAGTGGTTGGCTCATCTAATAAATATAATGTTTTGGTTGTTCCTCTTTTTGATAGTTCTCTGCTTAATTTTATTCTTTGTGATTCTCCGCCCGATAATGTAGTTGCTGATTGCCCCAAAGTTAAATACCCTAAACCAATTTCATTTAATATTTTTAATTTATCATTAATTAAAGGAATGTCTTTAAAAAATATAACTGCTTCTTCAATAGTCATTTTTAAAACATCAGAAATGTTCTTTCCTTTATAATGAATTGATAAGGTCTCTTTGTTAAATCTAGTTCCCTTACAAACATCACAAATTATTTCTACATTGGGCAAAAAATGCATTTCAATTTCTATCATTCCTTTTCCTTCGCAATTCTCACACCTTCCTCCGTTTTTTTTATTAAAACTAAATCTTCCTGGTTTATACCCTCTCATTCTTGATTCAGGGGTTATGGAAAATAATTCTCTTATTTCATCAAAAGCTTTGGTATAAGTAGCTGGATTAGACCTAGGAGTTCTGCCAATCGGAGACTGATCAATCCTAATTACCTTATCAATGTATTCAATATTTTTAATTTCTTTAACTTTGATGTTTCTTTTAAAATGATTTAATTTTCCTGTAACATATTTATAAATTACATCATTTAATAATGTAGATTTTCCAGAACCAGAAACACCTGTTAAACAAACAAATCTTCCTAAAGGAACATCAACATTAATATTTTTTAAATTATGCTCGCTTGCCCCCCTTATTTTTAAAACTGGGGTTGTTTCTTTAATGTTTCTTCTTGTTTTTGGTGTTTCTATTTTTTCTTCCCCTCTTAAATACATTCCTGTTAAGGACTTTTTAGGATTACCAATTTCTTTACAAGATAATTGTTTCTTGTTTTTTAATAAAAGATTATCAACAAGCCCAGAATAAACAATTTCTCCTCCATTTTTTCCAGCAAGCGGACCAAAATCAACAATCCAATCACTTGTTAAAATAGTATCTTCGTCATGCTCAACAATAATAATAGTATTGCCAATATCACATAAATTACGAAGGGTTGAAATAAGCATTTCATTGTCTCTTTGGTGCAGTCCAATGGTTGGTTCATCTAAAACATACAAAGCACCAACCAGCTTTGTTCCAACCTGCGAAGCTAATCTTATCCTTTGAGATTCTCCACCTGATAATGTTCCTGCTTTTCTACTCAACTCAATGTAATGCAAACCAACATCCATCATAAATCCTAGTCTATTTTTAATCTCGTTTATAACAATTTGAGCAATTTCTTTGTCCTTAGCGCTTAAGTTTAACTTATCAAAAAAATCAATTGCTTTTTTAATTGTAAGATTAGTTATTTCCCAAATGTTTTTATTATCAATCTTAACGCTTAAAGCATTTTCATTTAATCTTTTTCCATTACAAATTGGGCAAGGATTAACACTAAAAATATTTTCCACCCCCAAACCATTACAATTAGAACAATATCCATAAGGACTATTAAAACTAAATAATCTTGGCTCTATTTCAGGAAAAGAAAATCCACACTTGGGACAAGAATATTGTGTGCTAAATATTCTTTCTTCTTTATCAATTAATGCTGTGCACAAACCATTAGACATATCTATTGCTGTTTCAATGGCTTCATTTAATCTAAATTCAAACTCTTTATCAATGTTTGAAAAATATATTTTATCTATTATTACTTCAATTGTATGTGCTTTATTTTTTTCTAGTGGTATTCTTTCTTTTAGATTTCTAATTTTTCCATCGATTCTTACTTCTTTAAAACCAGACTCATAAATATCTTGGAGCATTTGATAGTATTCTCCTTTTCTTCCTCTAATTACTGGAGACAATATTATTAATTCTCCTTCCTTATTTAAAAGTTCTTTAATTTTTTTATTAATCTCGTCAACTGTCATCTTTTCTATTTTAATTCCACAATGAGGACAATAAGGTTTTCCTACTCTAGCATATAATACTCTCAAGTAATCATATATTTCTGTAATCGTAGCAACAGTTGAGCGAGGATTAGAACTGTGTGCTTTTTGACTAATAGAAATTGCTGGAGACAATCCTTCAATTTCATCAACATCTGGTTTTTGCATTCCCCCTAGAAACTGCCTAGCATAAGAAGATAATGATTCAATGTATCTTCTTTGACCTTCAGCAAAAATTGTATCAAAAGCCAAGCTGGATTTACCTGAACCAGAAACACCAGTAAATACAATCATTTTATTGCGAGGAATCTCTAAAGAAACGTTCTTTAGATTATGTTCCCTTGCTCCTTTAATTATTATTTTTTCTTGCATTTTTTTGTAATTGTTTAATCTCATCTCTTAATATCAAAGCCAATTCAAATTCTAAATTATCAGCCGCAATTCTCATTTTTTCTTTTTTATCTTTTATTATTTCTTCAATTGAGCGATTATCCCCCTTAAGGTCTATCTCTAGTATTTCTTTTATTTTAGACTTTTTAGTTTTTAATCCAAATTCTTCTAAAATATTTTTAATACTTTTTTCAATGGTTTTAGGAGTAATTCCGTGTTCTTTATTGTACTTAATTTGAATATTTCTTCTTCTTTCGGTTTCTCTTACTGCTTTTTTAATAGATTGCGTTATATCATCTGCATAAAGAACAACCCTACCATTAACATTTCTTGCTGCCCTACCAATGGTTTGAATTAAACTTGTTTCATTTCTTAAAAATCCTTCCTTGTCAGCATCTAGAATGGCGACCAAAGAAACTTCTGGAATGTCTAACCCCTCTCTTAAAAGGTTTACTCCCACGATTACATCGATTGATCCTTTTCTTAATTCAGTAATTGTTTCAATTCTTTCTAATGTTTTAATNNGTTAAAGTTGTTATCAGTGTTCTTTCTTTGTTTTTTATTTGTTCTTTTATTCTTTTGAATAAATCTTCTATTTGATTATTAAAAATTGGTTGGATAATTACTTCTGGATCAACTAATCCAGTGGGCCTTACTATTTGTTCAGCAATATTTTTACTCTCTTTTAATTCCTCTGTTCCAGGAGTAGCTGAAACATAAATCACTTTTTTAATTAATTTATTAAATTCTTCATATTTTAATGGACGGTTATCATAAGCACTAGGAAGTCTAAATCCATGATTAATTAAGGCGCTCTTTCTAGATTTATCTCCAAAATACATTCCCCTTATTTGTGGTAATGCTACATGAGACTCATCAATAATTGTTAAAAAATCTTCGTCTGCTTCTTTAAAATAATCTAAAAGAGTATAGGGTGCCTCTCCAGGATTTCTTCCATCAAAGTGTCTAGAATAATTTTCAATTCCCTGACAGTATCCAATATTTTCAATCATTTCTAAATCGTAATTAGTTCTTCTTTTTAATCTTTCGTATTCAAGAACCTTGTTTTCTTTTTGAAAAAATTTTAATCTTTCTTCTAGTTCTTTTCTTATGTTTTTAATTATTTCTTTTTGATTGGTTTCAGAAACAACATAATGTTTAGCAGGAAATAAGTTTATTTCTTCTAGTTCTTGCACTATGTTCTTTTTTAAATAATCTTGTTTTTCTATTGAATCAATTTTATCAGAAATAGAAATTCTATAAATTGCTTTTTCATTAACTGGCATTATTTCTAGGGTTTGTCCCCTTAAACGGAACATTCCTAAAACCAAATCACTGGTTGTTCTTTCAAACTGCATATCAATTAATTTTTTAGTTAACTCTGTTCTTTTAATCATGTCTCCTTTTTTAAGATTAAAAATAACTTTGGCGTATTCCTTTGGAGAGCCCAATCCATAAATACAGGAAACAGAAGCAACAATAATAACATCTTTTCTTGTTAAAAGAGCTTGCGTACAAGCATGTCTTAATCTATCAATTTCTTCGTTTATCTGTGCTTCTTTCTCAATGTATGTGTCAGTTGAAGGAAGATACGATTCTGGCTGATAATAATCATAATAACTAACAAAATACTCTACAGCATTATTAGGAAAAAATTCTCTAAATTCATTACATAGCTGAGCAGCTAAAGTTTTGTTATGAGAAATTATTAAGGTTGGTTTTTTAATTTTTTCTATAACATTAGCTATGGTAAATGTTTTTCCAGAACCAGTTACCCCTAACAATGTTTGTTTTGAAAAATTATTATTTAATCCTAAAATAAGCTCATTTATGGCTTTAGGCTGGTCTCCTTGTGGTTTAAAATTGGCTTGTAATTTAAAATTCATGGTAAATTTAATCATATCACTTTAATTAATTTTAGCAATATAAAAACCGCACTCTTCAGTGCGGCCTTATAATTGATTACCAGCTTTGTTTTCTTTCTCTATTAAAGCTAGGTTTTGGGCGATCCTCTTTTGGTCTTGCCTCATTTACAGTTAAACTTCTTCCTTCGAAGTCTTTAGCATTGAACATTTCAATTGCTTTTTCAGCTTCTTCATCATTAGACATTTCTACAAAACCAAAACCTTTTGATCTTCCAGAAATTTTGTCTGTAATAATTGTAGCTGATTCAACTGCACCTGCTTGAGAAAAATAGTCTTTCAAAGCATCTTCGGAGGTATTGTATGAAATTCCTCCTACGTATAGTTTTTTTGCCATATTTCTTAACACAAATATATTATCCTGCAAGTCGACCAATATTTCTTATGACCCACACTTTTATATATTTGTGTAAGGGACAGAAACTCTTTGTTCTTGCTTTATATTAAAATACCCTATATTAAATCAAAAGTCAATGGTTTGTACTGGTTCATATGATATGA